>DPKT01000120.1 GCA_003542385.1 Desulfomicrobium sp. | reverse complement strand
CAAACGATGCCTGGCTCGGTCGGACAGTCGCCGCCCCCCGCCCGGACCCGGACCGGACAGCTCCGTCGGTGCTGATGCGGGAGGAGGGCGGAGCAGGATGCGTCTCAGGTCTCGTTCTTGCCTCGGTCAGAAGGCGAATCCCATTCAAATTTGAAGCAGTCTTTGTTTGTACGGGGATGTGAACACTATCCCGTCCAGTCCTTGGCGTCCTTGCCCTTGGGCTTGACGCGGGAGGCCCTGAGCTTGCGGGTCCAGAGGTTCAGGCGTTCCTCGTGGCCCTGGGCCTTGGGCTGGTAGAAGATGCGCCCTTTGAGTTCCGGGGGAAGGTATTCCTGGTCGACCCAGGCTTCGGGATAGGCGTGGGGGTATTTGTAGCCCTGGCCGTAGCCCCATTCCTTCTGCAGGCTGGTGGACGCGTTGCGCAGGTGCAAGGGCACGGGCTTGGGGCCGTTGGTGCGGATTTCCTTGATGGCCGAGAGGTAGCCGGCGTAGGCCGAGTTGCTCTTGGGAGCCAGGGCGAGATAGACCGTCGTCTCAGCCATGGGAATCCATCCTTCCGGCATGCCGATGCGCTCCACGGCCTGCTCGCAGGCCACGGCCAGGGGCATGGCCATGGGGTCGCCCAGACCCACGTCCTCGGCCGCCGAGAGGATGAGGCGGCGGCAGATGAAACGCGGGTCCTCGCCCGTTTCCACCAGGCAGGCCAGGTAGTAGAGGGCCGCGTCCGGGTCCGAGCCGCGGATGGACTTGATCAGGGCCGAGGCCAGTTCGTAGTGCGAGTCCCCCTCGCGGTCCCCGCGTAGCACGATCTCCGGCAGGCGCGCCTTGAGGTGCTCCAGCTCCAGTTCCTTTTCCTCGAGTCCCGAGGCGAACTCCACCAGATTGAGCATGGTCCGCGCGTCGCCGCCCGAGAGGGTGGCCAGCAGCTCCAGGCTCTTCTCCGGGATGGCCGTCCCGAGCTTGTCCGTGCCCCGCTTGCCCACGTCCACCAACTCCGCCATACCCAAGGACCGCAGCCGCAGCACGTGCAGCCGCGAGAGGAGCTGGCGCGTGACGCTGAAGGACGGGTTCTCGGTGGTCGTGGCGATGAGGGTCAGCTCGCCGGTCTCCAGCAGGGGCAGGAAGAAGTCCTGCTGGGCCTTGGAGTAGCGGTGGAGCTCGTCGAGGATGAGGATCTCGATGTCCTGGATCTGCTTGCGCAGGGCCGTGATGCCGACCTCCGGGGCGCTCAGGCGCAGGAAGGGCCGGCCGGTGTGCTGGGCCAGGAGCAGGGCCACGGTGGATTTGCCGCAGCCGGGAGGGCCGAAGAGCAGCAGGCTCGGCAGGCTCTTGGACTGCATGAGTGTCCGCAGCCGCTGGCGGAAGTGGCTCTGGCCGATGAAATCGTCGAGGGACTGGGGCCGCAGGGACTCGGCCAGGGGGCGCTTCTGGGACACGCTCCTAGGCCTCCAGGACGTTCTGCACGCAGGCGAGGACGGTCTGGGCCTCGCGGCCGCGGGCCGTGAGTTCGACGGAACGGCCTTCTTCCTGCACGGTCCAGGTCATCTCGATGTAGCTCTCGGGAAGGGCGTCCGGCGGGAGATGCTCGGCCCACTCCACCAGGCAGAAGTGGTCCGGGGCCAGCAGGGTCTCTTCCAGGTCCGCGCTGAAGCCCTGGCCGGCTGTGCGGTAGAGGTCGAAATGACCCACGGGCGGGTCTGTCGGGTAGAGGTTCAGCAGGTTGAAGCTCGGGCTGCTGACCTCGGCCTTTTCGCTCCCCGGCAGGGCCTGGACCAGTTCGCGCACGAACGTGGTCTTGCCCGCGCCTAGGGGGCCGTGCATGAGCACCGTCGGGAGGAAGGGGCTCCCGTCGATGCAGGCCGCCAGGGCCCTGGCCAGGTTGGCGGTCGCTTCGACGGAGGTCAGGACGATGTTCATGACTTCGGCATCAGGGTTCTGATGATGTCCTGCATGCCGACCACGCCCACCAGCAGGCCGTCGCGGGTGACCGGCAGGGTGTGGAACTTGCGGTCGACCATGAGGGTCGCGATCTCGTCGATGGTCGTTTCCGGGGACACGGTCACGACCTTGGTGCTCATGGCGTCGGCCACCTTGGAGGCGGCGATGCGCTTGACCTCGGCCTCCAGCAGGGCGGTGGAGGACAGGGGCACGAAGCCGTCGAGCAGGGTGAAGAGCGAGGGGATGGGCAGGCTCTTCTGCATGCGCACCAGGTCGGACTGGCAGAGGATGCCCACCAGGCGGTTGTCGGCGTCGACCACGGGCAGTCCGTTGACGCCTTTCTCGATGAGGGTCTTCGCGGCTTCGGTGATGTCGGCTTCGGGGCTGATGGTAACGACCGCGGTGGTCATGATATCTTGAGCTGTACGCATTTTTTCCACTCCTTCAGGGCGGTTGGCAGATGATCGGCGATTTCGAGGGGGGTGTTGCCCCGGTCCGGGAATTCCTCGGCGAGCAGGGTGCCCGCATAACCGTGCCAATACACGCCGATCTGCGCGGCGGTCAATGGCGGCAGTCCGCGGGCCAGGAGGCTGCCGATGACGCCCGAGAGCACGTCGCCCGACCCGGCGATGGCCAGGTTGGGGGCGCAGAAGGGGGAAATGGCGATGGGGTCCTTGTGTCCGGCGACGATGGACGCGGCCCCCTTGAGCACGAGGTTGACCTGGCGTCCGAAGGAGAACTCCCTGGCGTAGCGCGCCCTGGCCAGGTTGATCTCGCGGGGTGTGACCCCGAAGAAATTGGCCATCTCTCCCGGGTGCGGCGTGAGCACTGCGTCGGGTCCCAGCCTTTCCAGCAGTTCTGGGCGCTTGGCCAGGAGGAAGAGGGCGTCGGCGTCGAAGAGGGTGTCGGGGTGCGGTTCGGCCAGATAGCGCTCCAGAAATGCGGCGGCTCCGTCGGTGCGGCCCAGTCCGGGCCCGAAGACCACGGCCGAGAAGCGCTGCAGGTGCGGGCGCAGGGAGTCGAGGCAGTCGGCGTCCCAGTTCTCCCCCCGGCCCAGGCCGATGGTCATGACCTCGGGGAAGCTGCCGTAGAACGCGGTCAGGGCCTTGGGGCAGGCGATGCTGACCAGGCCCGCCCCCGAGCGGAAGGCGGCGCG
>DPKT01000017.1 GCA_003542385.1 Desulfomicrobium sp. | reverse complement strand
CCCGCAGCATGTGCAGGCCGGCCAGCAGCCCGGCCGGGCGGGACCAGAGCCCGTAGGCCGCGAAGTCGTGGATCCAGGGGTTCAGGCCGAGGACGCGCGGGCCGTCCCCGGAGCCGTCACTGCAGGAGGTCCAGGTAATCCCGGGCCGCTCTGGCTTCACCGGACTTGGGGTACTGGGTGGCGATGCGCTCAAAGAGCTCCTTGGCTTCCAGCGTCTTGCCGATGCGAACCTGGTGTTCGGCCAGGGCCAGCATGGTCGAGGTGCTGCTCATGTCGGCCTCCAGCCCGCTCTTGAGGACCGACTCTGCATCGTCCATGCGGTTCTGGGCGATGAAGGCGTCCGAGAGCAGCTTGTAGGCCGGGATGTACCGCCAGTTGCGGGCCAGGGCCTTGCGGCCGAAGTCCTCGGCCTCCTTGGCCCGCCCCGTGCGCAGCAGGAGGCTGCCCAGATTGTAGGCCGCGAATTCGGGCGTGACGTAGGTCAGGATGCCGAAGGCCTTGCGATAGGCGGCCTCGGCCTCTGCATCCTTGCCCTGGGCCTCCAGCACCTTGCCCAGGTTGTTCCAGGCCTCTGCGAAGTCCTCGTCGATTTCCACCGCCTTGGCGAAGCCCTCGCGGGACTTATCCAGCTCGTCCAGGCCCAGGTAGATGAGGCCGGCGTCGAAATGGTATCGCGACAGGTGGTCGGCCGAACTCTCGACCTTGATGAGCTCCTGCAGGGCGATCTGGTACTGGCGGCCGCTGATGTGCGACTCGACCAGGTTGAGCCGCAGGTCCACTTCCTTGGGAGTGATGCTGCCTGAGGACATCCCCCTGGAACCGGCCTTGGCCCCGCACCCGGCAAGGGCCAGACAGAGAAGACAAACCAGCGCGAACTTCTTCATGGACGTCTCCTGGGCGGCCCCCGGATCGGGGGCCCCGGATTAGATGACCTTGTTCAGGGAGTACTCGATGATGGCCTGGGCCCCGACGGACTGCAGCCTCGGGATCAGGTCGCGGACCTGGCAGGTCTCGACCACGGTCTCGATGGACAGCCAGTCGGAATTGTGCAGGTGCGCCACGGTCGGGGAATTCATGCTCGGCAGCAGCTCCATGACCTTGTCCACGGCTTCGGACGGAGCGTTCATCTTCAGGGCCACGAGCTTGTCGGCCCGCAGCGCCCCCTGCAGCAGGGTGTTCATGTTCTCGATCTTGGCCCGCTTCCAGGGATCGTTCCAGGCGTTCTTGTTGGCGATGAGCTGGGTGTTGGTCTGCAGCAGCTCGGCGATGATGCGCAGGCCGTGGGCCTTGATGGTCGTGCCCGTCTCGGTGATCTCGACGATGGCGTCGACCAGCCCCTCAACCACCTTGGCCTCGGTGGCGCCCCAGGAGTACTCGACCTCCACGGGGATGCCGGCATCCTGGAAATAGCGACGGGTGAAGCCCACGAACTCCGTGGCGATCTTCTTGCCGGCCAGGTCCTCGGGACGGCGGTAGGGGGAGTCGCCAGCCACGGCCAGGACCCACTTGGCCGGGCGGTTGCTGGCCTTGGAGTAGATCAGGTCGTCGACGATGACCACGTCGGACTGATTCTCCAGGATCCAGTCCTTGCCGGTCAGGCCGGCGTCAAGCAGGCCGCTTTCCACGTAGCGGGCCATCTCCTGGGCGCGGCACAAGGAGCAGGTCAGTTCCGGGTCGTTTATTTCAGGGAAGTAGTTCCGGTGGTGGGAGGTCACCTTCCAGCCAGCCTTGGCGAAAAGCTTGACCGTGGCCTCTTCCAGGGAACCCTTGGGAATCCCGATGCGCATCTGTTTTCCTTCAGCCATTATTTGTAAACCTCCTTGGGGTCGAACACCATTGGGGAGCAGTCGGACCACTGCCCCTTTGCATCCCGTTCACGATAAAAACAGCTTCTGCGGCCCGTGTGGCAGGCCGCGCCGCCGATCTGCTCCACCTTCACCAGCACCGTGTCCCGGTCGCAGTCCATGCGGATGGACCGCACCTTCTGCACGTGGCCCGAGGTCCCGCCCTTGTGCCACAGGCATTTGCGGCTGCGGCTGTAGTAATGGACCTCGCCGGTGCGCAAGGTCTCGTTCCAGGCGTCCTCGTTCATGTAGGCGAGCATGAGCACCTCATTGCTGGCCGCGTCCTGGGCGATGACCGGGACGAGGCCACCGCACTTCTCGAAATCAGGCTGTTCCATTCCTATTGTCCTTGTTCTTGCGTCGAATTCATGCGGCGTTCGGCCTCGGTCTTGAGCTGGCCGCAGGCCGCCGCGATATCCTGCCCCTTGCTCTTGCGCAAGGTCACGGTGAAGCCCTTCTTGCGCAGAAGCTCCTCGAAGGCCAGCACATCCTCGGGCGCGGGCGCGGCAAACCCGATGCCCGGGCCGGGGTTGTAGGCGATGAGGTTGATCTTGCACTTCAGATGCGACAGCAGGCGCACCAGCTGCCGGGCGTGCTGCAGGCTGTCGTTCACGCCCTTGATGAGGATGTACTCGATGGTCACCCTCTCCCTGGGCTTGAGCTCCATCTCCTGCAGGGTCTTGATCAGGTCGTCGATGTGCCAGCGCGCGGCGCCGGGCATGAGCTGCTCGCGGATCTCCTGGGTCGGGGCGTGCAGGGAGATGGCCGGCAGGGCCAGGCCTTCCGTGTCGAAGACGCCGAGCTTCCCCTTGATGGCGCAGGTCGAGAGGGTGATGCGCCGCCGCGAGAACTCGAGGCCCTCGGGGTGGGACAGGATCTGCAGGCTGCGCCGCACCTCCTCCCAGTTGGTCAGGGGTTCGCCCATGCCCATGTACACGAGGTTCTTGACCTCGTCGGCCAGGCCGTGGGCGCGCAGATGCTCCCGCGCCACCAGCACCTGGGACGCGATCTCCCCGCCCGACATGTTCCGCACGAAGCCCATGAGCCCCGTGCTGCAGAAGGTGCAGCCCATGGGGCAGCCGATCTGGCAGGACAGGCACTGGGTGTAGCGGTCCTTGTCCGGGATGAGCACGGTCTCGACCAGGGCCCCGTCGGTCAGGCGCAGCAGGAGCTTGACCGTGCCGTCGGAACTTTGCTGGGTTTCGACCACCTCGGGCCAGCCGAGGGACCACTCGCGCGCGAGCTGCTCCCGGAAATCCCTGGCGATGTTGGTCATGTCCGAAAAGTCGCGCACGCCCTTGCGCCACAGCCACTGCCACAGCTGCCGGGCGCGGAAGGCCTGGTGGCCCATGGCGCGGACGGCCTCTTCGAGTTCAGGGTAGGTCAGTTCGAGAATGTTGCGCATGCTGCCGCGTTGTCCGGAATCGCAAAGGCACAAGGAACGCGAACCGCGCGCCCCTCGTGCCTTCGGCAAACGAAAAGATTGTTACGAAACAAAGAGTTAGAGCTGCTCTTTTTCCCTGTACGCCAGAACGAAACGTTCGGCCTCCTCGATGGTGTTCACGTCGCCCGCGATCTGGGCCTGGAGCAGGTTGTCGCGGATGAGGCCCACGGCCGGACCGGGCTTGATACCGGCCAGATCCATGATCTGCTTGCCGTTCAGGAGCGGTTCGAGAAGTTCCTCGCGGATGTCGGCGCGCTCCAGCATCTTCATGTTGTGATTGAATTCCGTGTAGTTGGCATTCCTGGCCTTGATGTCCGCCCGGGCCATCTCGATGAGGCGCGGGTAGTCGTCCACGGCCTTGAAACGCCGGATGCCCTTGTCCGTGAGCATGAAGTGGAAGCGCATGTGGTTGCGCACCAGATTGACGATCATGTCCACTTCCTCGGTGTTCAGACGCAGGCGCTTCAAAATCTTGCGCGCGATCTTGGCTCCGATGCGGTGGTGCTGGTAGAACGTGGTCCGCCCGTCGTAGACCTCGCCGGCGTAGAGCTTGCCGCAATTGAGGAAGAGGCAGCCCAGGGTGCCGTACCAGTCGTAGGGCAGCTCTTCGGGATAGTGGCTCATGACCTTGAGGGTGTGCTCCCAGATGGACACGGGGCCGGCCTCCTCGTCGAAGGTCTGGAAGATGCGGCTCAGGGCGGCGAGCTCCGGCACCAGGCCGTGCAGGATCATGGAGTCAAAGAGCAGTTCGGCGAAACGCCACATGTTCTCGGCCTCGACCTTGCGCCACTCGTCCATGATGTCCGTGACCGAGACGTAGTCGAGGACGCGGCGGGAGGCGCGGATGATGGACATCCACGAGTTCTCCTCGATGGGCAGGTGGTAGTTGGCCGAGAAGCGCAGGGCGCGGATGGCGCGCAGGTAGTCGTGCTTGAGGGTTTCGTCGGGGATGCCCTGGAACCTGATCTGACCGCCGGAAATGTTCTCGAAGCCGTCGTACACGTCGCGGGAGCGGGGGATGAACGGGCAGGCGTAGTTGACCGGAAAGGCGTCGTCCTTCTCCAGCTTTTTGAGCATGGTGCCCGTGACCTGCGCCACGCAGGCCTCGGGGTGGGACGCGTCGGCCATGTCGGCCGGGTGGAAGAGGAACGTCGCCCGGCCCTGGTTCATGCGGGCCACGATGCCGCCTTCGCCGGCGGTCACTTCGGGAAAAAGGCTTTTGAGGCCCTTCAGGTCCATGTCCGTGCAGATCTCCACCTCGGCGTCCTTGGACGTGGCGAGAATCTTGCGCTGCAGGGCGGCGTTGATGACATAGGCGTCATAGCCGTTGCGCATGATGGTTTTGCAGATGGAGGCCGCTTCTTTTATCGGCTGAGGCATCAATGTCTCCTTGAAAGTCGTGTTGGCGGTCGTCGTGGTTCGGAGACCGTTCAAATATCTTCGTCTTTTTCCCCCGCCTTGGTCAAGCGGTAGCGGAACTGCCGGAAATTGAGGCCCACCATCTCGGCGGCACGGCCCTTGTGGCCGCCGCAACGGCGCAGGGCTTCGGCGATGACCCGGTGTTCGTGCTCGGCCAGGTACTCGTCAAGGGTCATCTGGCCCGAAAGGACTTTGTGGACCCCGCCGTCCTGCTCTGCCGCGGCGATCTTCTCGTAGATGACGAGGGACTGGGCCGAGACGGCGTCGCCGGGTTCCAGGGCCACGGCCCGCTCCACGATGTTCTCCAGCTCCCGCACGTTGCCGGGGTAGCCGTAGGCCAGGAGCTTCTTGCGGGCCTCGGGCGTGAACCCTTTCAGCTGGCGCTTCTGGGCCCGGCAGGCCTTGTCCAGAAAGTGGTCGGCCAGGTCCAGCACGTCCTCGCCGCGCTCGCGCAGGGGGGGCAGATGCACCTTGACCCCGCTCAGGCGGTAGTAAAGATCCTCGCGAAAATCCCCGTCGGCCACGCACTGCTCGACGTTGCGGTTGGTGGCCGCGATGATGCGCACGTCCGAGCGCAGTTCCTCGGTCCCGCCCAGGGGGATGAAGCAGCGCTCCTGGATGTAGCGCAGGAGCCGGACCTGGGTCGAGGGGGCCAGCTCGCCCACCTCGTCCAGAAAGAGGGTCCCGCCCTCGGCCATCTCCAGAAGGCCCTTCTTGTTGCGGTCCGCACCGGTGAAGGCCCCCTTGCGGTAGCCGAACAGTTCGCTCTCGACCAGGTTCTCCGGCAGGCCGCCGCAGTTGATTGCCAGGAACGGCTGCCCGCGGCGCCGGCTCTCGTCATGGATGCAGCGGGCGAAGAGCTCCTTGCCCGTGCCCGACTCGCCGGTCAGCAGCACGCTGATGTTGGTCGGCGCGATGCGCCGCACCAGATCGAAGACGGCCTGCATCTGGCGGCTGTGGCCGATGATCTCGCCGTAGTGCCGGCTGATCTGGCCCTTGAGCCAGGCGTTCTCCTCCTTCAGGCGCGCCGTCTCCAGGGTCCGCTCCACGGTGTAGAGCAGGTCGTCCAGTTCGAAGGGCTTGGAGATGTAGTCCTTGGCCCCGTGCTTCATGGCCGTGATGGCGCTCTTGGCGTCGGCGTAGGCCGTGACCATGAGCACCGGCACGTCCGCCCACGTCTCGCGGATGCGCACCAGCAGGTCGATGCCGCTCTCCCGGCCCAGGCGCAGGTCCAGGAGGATGAGCGCGATGGACTGCTTCTGGAGCACGGACAGGGCCGTGGCCGAGTCGGGCGCGGTCCAGACCGCGTGCCCCTTCTTGAGCAGCGCGATCTCCAGGACCTCGCGCAGGCTTAGGTCGTCGTCGACGATGAGTATGTTGGCCATGTCGTCACCCGGGCTGAAGTCCCTTCCAAAAGAAACGGCTAGCCCAAATCCCGCCGCGGCTCAAGGCGGCGGCGCAAAACCTACCTGGAAAACACCTTTTGCCCGCCGAGATAGTGCGCCATGACCCGGCCCGGCACCTCCTTGTCCAGGCAGGGCGTGTTCTTGCCCTTGGACAGCAGCGCCTCGGCCGAGACCACCCAGGCCAGATCCGGGTCGAAGAGGACGAAATCCGCCGGGTCGCCGGGCTGCATGCGGTTGGCGGGCAGGCCGAAGATCTCGGCCGTGCGCCAGCACCACAGGCGCGCGATGTCGGTGAAGTCCAGTTCGCCGCTGCGGACCAGCTCGTATGTCAGGGACAGGGCCGTATCGAGCCCGGAGATGCCGTTTGGCGCGTCGGCGAAGGTCACTTCCTTCTCGTGGGCCGCGTGGGGCGCGTGGTCCGTGACCAGGATGTCGATGACCCCGGTCCGCACGGCCTGGCGCAGGGCCAGCACGTCGTCGCGGG
>DPKT01000130.1 GCA_003542385.1 Desulfomicrobium sp. | reverse complement strand
CGCTCGCCCTCCTGCCACGTCGCATCCGGCGAACTCTGCCCCATAGCCCTGGCCGACGGGCTGAACGGGAAACCCGCGTCCTCGCGCAGACGGCGCACCCTGCCGCCTTCCTGATCCACGGCGATGAAGAGTGGGGTCCGTGCCGCGGCCTGCAGCGCGGCGGTCAGGGCGCGGACCTGTGCGGGACTCTGGATGTTGCGCCCGGACGTCCTCAGCTGCACGTCGCGGTCGAAGAGGATGACCCCGCCCAGGTCATGCTCACGGATGTCCCGCAGGATGGAGGCGTCGTCGGACAACTCCGCGCCCCGGAAACCGACCAGCAGCATCTGGCCGAGCATGGCACGGAGCTCGGGACGCCCCCCGCCGGCTGCGAAGGCGGAGGCCTGCAGAACAAAGACGACGACTGCGCAAAGGACAATCCTGATCATGAGTCTCCCCGGGTTGGGCTGTTCGGAAGGGGCGAGAAAGCCCCCGCCGTTTCCCTCCGTTACGTGCCCGAACCCTTACCATGCAAGGGGTGGCTCCGGAGTCATCGGGGACGGCCGGATTTTCCATTTAGGTCATCTCCCGGCACAGCATTTTCACAAATTGAGTCAAGCATCAGGCCATCTTAGCCCTGCCCCGCTTCATCAAGCGCTCCTGCTTCACCGCCGAGGAGCTCCGACCGCCAATGAACGCAATGCCAATATCCTTTTTTTATGGACAAAATTGGTCCGATTGGGCATCAGCCTTATGACGCAAAGCCCGGTCCGTCATCCGGAAGGGCCGCGAACTCCGCCCGCCGCGACTGCCGGCATCTCCTGGCACGCTTGCTGCTGTTTCAGGCCCGGCCCATTGTATCAACCATGAAACGAGAGGACTCCATGAAACGCACCCTGCTTCTGGTCATGCTCGGCGTGACCCTTCTCCTCGGCTCCACGGCCATGGCCGCCAAGATCAAGGTCGCCGGCATCTACACCCAGCCCATCCAGCAGAAATGGGACGCCACCCTGCACAAGGCCCTCCTGAAGGCCCAGGAAGCCGGAGAGATCGAGTACGTCTGGAGCGAAAAGGTGTCCAACACCGACTACATCCGCGTCCTGCGCGAATACTCCGAGGCCGGCGTGCAGCTCGTCGTCGGCGAGGCCTTCGGCATCTCCCGCGACGTGCGCAAGGTGGCCAAGGACTACCCGAACGTGGCCTACCTCATGGGCGACACCTTCGGCCCCGACGGCAAGAACCTGGCCGTGTTCGACAACTACATCCACGAGCCCTGCTACCTCATGGGCATGATCGCCGGGGCCATGACCAAATCGAACAAGATCGGCATGGTCGGCGGCTACCCCATCGGCGAGGTCAACCGCCTCTTCAACGCTTTCATGGCCGGCGCCAAGGCGACCAACCCGGCCGTGGAGTTCAAGGTCTCCTTCATCGGCTCCTGGTACGATCCGCCCAAGGCCAAGGAATTCGCCTACGCCCAGGTCGAGGCCGGCGTGGACGTGCTCTACGCCGAGCGCTCCGGAGTGGTCGACGCGGCCCGCGAGAAGGGCATCATCGCCTTCGGCAACGTCAACGACATGAACAAGCAGGAAAATGGCCAGGACGTGGTCGTGACATCGGCCCTGTGGCACATGGAAGCGGCCCTGAACCACGCCATCGAGCGGGTCAAGGCCGGCACCTTCGCCGCCGAGGACTACCGCGAGTGGACCATGATGGCCAAGGGCGGCGCGTCCCTGGCCCCGTACTACGAGTTCGACGACAAGATCCCGGCCGACGTCAAGGCCAAGGTCGCCGAGGCCGAGGCCGCCATCAAGGCCGGCAAGTTGGTCGTCGAGATCAACGACAACGAACCCAAATCCACCTTCTGATCCCAAGGGGCCGGCACATCCCGGCCCCTTTTTTTCACCATGTCCAACACACCCGTGCTGCGGCTTCGCGGCATCACCAAACATTTCGGCCCCCTCGCGGCCAACGACGACATCTCCCTGACCCTGGACGCCGGCGAGATGCTGGCCCTGCTGGGCGAGAACGGGGCGGGCAAGACCACGCTCATGTCCATCCTCTTCGGCCACTACGTCGCAGACCGCGGTACCGTGGAAGTGCAGGGCCGCCCCCTGCCGCCTGGTTCGCCCAGGGCCGCGCTCGCGGCCGGAGTGGGCATGGTCCACCAGCATTTCACCCTGGCCGGGAACATGACCGTGCTCGAGAACATCATGCTCGGCACCGAGCCCCTGTGGGGCTTCCGCCGCAACTCCGCCCGCGCCCTGGCCAAGCTGGGCTCGCTCATGGAACGCTTCCGGCTGCACGTGAACCCGCACGCGATGGTGCGCGGCCTGTCCGTAGGCGAACGGCAGCGTGTCGAAATCCTGAAGGTCCTGTACCGCGACGCCCGCATCCTCATCCTCGACGAGCCCACGGCCGTGCTCACCCCCCAGGAGAGCGACCACCTCTTCGCCACCCTGCGCGAACTGGTCAGCCAGGGCCTGTCCGTCATCTTCATCACCCACAAACTGCGCGAGGTCATGGCCGCCAGCGACCGCTGCGTGGTCCTGCGCCACGGCCGAGTAGTGCTCGAAACCGCAACGCATGCCACCTCCGCCGAGGACCTGGCCAAGGCCATGGTCGGCGCCCACATCCCCCAGGCTACGCGCACTCCGCATGAGCCCGGCGAGGAAGTCCTCTTTCTGGACCATGTCCGCGCCAGCGCTCCGGACCGCGGACCGGACCTCGACGAATTGACCCTCTCGGTACGTTCCCACGAAATCCTCGGCATCGCCGGCGTGTCCGGCAACGGCCAGGCCCTGCTGGCGGACCTCCTGTCGGGCATCGTCGCGCCCACTGGCGGCCATGTCGTCCTTCGCGGACAGACCGTGACGCGCCTCACCCCAGCGGCCATGATCCGCGCAGGCGTCGGCCGAGTGCCCGACGACCGCACCGGCACAGGGCTGGTGGCGGACATGACCGTCATGGAGAACCTGTCCACGGAGATCTACCGCCTGCCCGGCTTTTCCAAACGCGGCATGCTCAACTTCAAGGCCCTGGCCTCCCGCGCCGCGCAGCTCATGGACGTCTTCGACATCCGCTGCGCGGGCCTGGGCGCGCCGGTGCGCAAACTCTCGGGCGGCAACATGCAGAAGCTCATCCTGGCCCGCGTCCTGTCCCAGGGCCCGCACCTGATCCTCGCCAACCAGCCGACCTGGGGCCTCGATGTCGGAGCCACGGCCGCCGTGCACCAGCACCTTCTGGACGCGTCCCGGCGCGGGGCCGGGGTTGTCCTCATCTCCGAAGATCTGGACGAACTCTTCCAGCTCTCGGACCGCATCCAGGTCATGTATCAGGGCCGACTCTCAAGCCCTGAGGACACTGCCACTGTGGACCGGGCCAGGCTTGGGCTCATGATGAGCGGACAATCCTTCGACACGCGAGGCGCTGCATGAGACTCGAACCCCGCGATTCCGTGGCCATGGTCTGGCAAATAGGCGCGCCACTGCTGGCCGTCATCGCCTCCATGGCACTCTGCTCCGGGCTCATCCTCTGGGCCGGCGCCTCGCCCCTGGCGGCCTGGGGCCTGCTCCTCAAGGGCGCCCTGGGCTCGACCTTCGCCCTGACCGAAACCCTGACCCGAGCCACCCCCCTCATCTTCACCGGCCTGGCCGCGGCCGTGGCCTTCCGGGCAAAGCTCTGGAACATCGGCGGCGAAGGCCAGTTCTACGTCGGTGCCTGCATGGCCACGTGGCTCGGCACCGGCATGATCGACCTGCCCGCGTGGCTCATGATCCCCTTCCTCTTCCTGTCCGGAGCCCTGGCCGGCGGGCTCTTCCTGCTGATCCCGACCTGGCTCAAGACCCGGCTCAAGGCCGACGAGGTGGTCACCACCCTGCTCCTCAACTTCGTGGTCCTGCTGGTCGTCAATTGGCTGGTCTTCGGCCCCTGGAAAGACCCCATGGCCATGGGCTGGCCCCAGGCCGCGCCCGTGGTCGACAGCGCCATGCTACCCGTGCTCGTGCCCAAGTCGAGCCTGCACCTGGGCTTCGTCCTGGCCCTGGCCTGCTCGCTTCTTGTCTGGTGGATGATGCGCTTCACGGTCTGGGGCTTCGAAATCCGCGCAGTCGGCGCAAGCCTGAAAGCCAGCACCTTCGCCGGGATGCCCGTAGGGGCCACCATCATCCGCACCGCGCTCCTGAGCGGCGGCCTCGCTGCCATGGCCGGGGTCAGCGAACTGTGCGGCGTCAAAGGCTACCTGACCCTCGATCTGTCGCCCGGCTTCGGCTATTCCGGCATCGTCGTGGCCATGCTCGCCGCCCTGCACCCCCTGGGCGTGGTCCTCTCGGCCGTGTTCATCGCGATCATCTACATCGGGGCCGACTCCATGAGCCGCGCCATCACCATCTCCAACTACATCGCCGACGTGACCACGGCCGTGAGCCTGCTCACGGTCCTTTTGGCCATGTTCCTGACCCGCTACCGCATCCGCTGGAAATAACATGGACATCCTTTCCCTCGTCTTCGAAACCGGGTTCTGGCTGGCCACCGTGCGCATGGCCACCCCGCTCATCTTCGGCACCATGGGCGAGCTGATCTGCGAACGGGCCGGCGTCCTGAACCTTGGCATCGAGGGCATCATGGCCGCGGGCTGCATGTCCGGCTGGACCTGGGTCTACCTCGGCGGCACCCTCTGGGGCGGCGTGCTCTTCGCGGCCTGCGTCGGCGCGGCCCTGGGCCTGCTGCACGCCGTCTTCACCGTGCATCTGGGCCTGTCCCAGCACGTCACGGGCCTGGGCATCACCATGCTCGGCGCGAGCCTCAGCTCCTTCGCCTTCCGCATGATCCTGCCCCAGGTCACCACCCCACCCAAGATCGTCCCCTTCGCGCCGCTGGACATCCCCGTGCTCTCCACCCTGCCCTTCATCGGCCCGGTCCTCTTCAGCCAGACAGCCCTCACGCTCACGGCCTTCATCCTCGTCGCCGTCACCGCCTACGTCCTGCTGCGCACGCCCCTGGGCCTGGCCCTGCGCATGGTCGGCGAAAACCCGCTGGCCGCCGAAGCCCAGGGGCTTTCGGTCCTGGGCCTGCGCACCGGCGCGGTCATGGCCGGCTCCGCCCTCATGGCCGTGGGCGGCGCATTCCTGACGCTGGCCGCCTTCGACGCCTTCTACATCGGCATGGTCAACGGACGCGGCTGGATCTGCATCGCGCTTGTCGTCTTCTCGTCCTGGAAACCGGGCAAGGCGCTCCTCGGCACGCTCCTCTTCGCCGCCTTCGACGCCATCCAGATGCGCGTCCAACAACAATCCGTCTCCGCCATCCCCTACCAATTCTACCTCATGCTCCCCTATATCTGCTCCATCCTCGCCCTCATCACCATGTCCCGCAAAGCCGCCTACCCCAAGGCCTTGCTGGTTCCCTTCCGCAAAGGGGAGCGGTAGTGGAGGAAGAGACGCGGGGCGCTGCCCCGCACCCCGCAAGGGGCGCGCCCCTTGACCCAATTATTGGAGTGCAGGGGATCATCCCCTGCCCGCCGGAGGCTTCTTTTCTTGAAATATCGCGCCGGTTGAATGCGGGGCTCCGCCCCGCGCCCCGCAAGGGGCTCACCCCTTGACCCTATCAGGGGTGCAGGGGGATTATCCCCCTGCCCGCCGGAGGCACTCTTAAAACGAGGTGATTATCATGCTGGATCTGCTTGTCATCAACGCGGCCCTGCCTGGGCAGGAGGCGCTGACTGAGATCGGGTGCAAGGATGGGCGCATTGTGATGGTTGAGCCGGATATTGAGGTCGAGGCTGCACAGGTCATTGACGCCGAGGGGTTTCTTGTCACGCCGCCGTTCGTGGACAGCCATTTTCATATGGACGCGACGCTTTCGGCGGGGATGCCGAGGCGCAACGAGAGCGGCACGCTGCTGGAGGGCATCAGGATCTGGGGCGAGCTGAAGCCGGATCTGACGCCGCAGGGGCTCAAGGAACGGGCGCTAAAGCTGCTGCGCTGGAGCGTGGCCAAGGGCAACCTGGCCATCCGCACGCATGTGGACACCACGGACCCGAGCCTCATGGCCGTGGAAGTGCTGCTGGAAGTGCGCGAGGAGATGAAGGATTTCGTGGACATCCAGCTTGTGGCCTTTCCCCAGGACGGTGTGCTGCGCGCGCCGAAGGGGGTGGAGTTGCTTGAGCGCGCCCTGGACAAGGGCGTGGACGTGGTCGGGGGGATTCCGCACTTCGAGCGGACCATGGACCAGGGGCGGGAGTCGGTGCGGGTGCTGTGCGAGATCGCGGCCAGGCGCGGGCTCATGGTCGACATGCACTGCGACGAGTCCGACGATCCGCATTCACGGCACGTGGAGAGCCTGGCCTTCGAGACGCAGCGGCTGGGGCTGCAGGGCCGGGTCACGGGCTCGCACCTGACGAGCATGCACTCCATGGACAATTACTACGTGTCGAAGCTGCTGCCACTCATGGCCGAGGCGGGGATGCACTGCGTGTGCAACCCGCTGGTGAACATGAACCTGCAGGGGCGGCACGACACGTACCCGAAGAGGCGGGGGCTCATGCGCGTGCCGGAGCTGATGGGTATGGGCATCAACGTGGCCTTCGGGCACGACGACGTCATGGACCCCTGGTACCCCATGGGCTCGCACGACATGCTCGAAGTGGCGCACATGGGGGCACACGCCCTGCACATGACCGGCATGGACGGGCTGCGGAAGATGTTCCGGGCCGTGACGGAGAACGGGGCGCGGGTGCTGGGGCTCGAAGGATATGGACTTGCACCCGGCTGCAAAGCGGACTTCGTGATCCTGCAGGCCTCGGACGAAATCGAGGCCCTGCGCCTGCGGCCGGCAAGGCTGTGGGTCGTGCGCCGGGGCAGGGTCGTCAGCCGCACGCCGAAGGTCGAAGCGCGGGTGGATATGGGGAACGGAGAGGAACTGGTCGATTTCATGTAAGGCGTAGCGGGATTCGCCACCCTTCGCAGGGCGGTCTCAATCGTCCTGCAACCGGTCCGGAACGTCGCGCCGTGCGTGCAGGATGCGCCAGACGTCGATATGGGCCTCACGGACGACGTAGAAGACCAGATATGGGAAGCGCTTGAGGGGCCAGAAACGCAGGCCCGGCAGGTCAAGCTCGTGCGCGAGGCGGATCGAACCGCTTTGCGGATGCCTGCCGATCTGCGTGAAGGCCCGTTCGAGCGCGTCGATGAAGCCAAGGGCGGCTTCATCCGCCCCTTCCCCCACATAGTGCGCGACGGCCTCCTCGATGTCCCGGTGGGCGCGTTCGCGGGGAACGACGGGGAGCGCCTTCACGCGCGGGTTCAACGCCGGACCCGGTCCCGCAGCGCTTCGAAATACGCGGCATCCGCCGGTTCACGCTCGGGGGAAGACGCCCCGGCAAGAAGCAGCGCGCGCATACGCTGGCGGTCCTGATCCTTACGGATCAATTCCCGCACATACTCGCTGCTGGTCCCGTAGCCCCGGGTCGAAACCTGCTCGTCGACGAAATTCTTCAGCGTGTCGGGTAGGGAAATGTTCATGGTGCTCATGGGCTGCGAGTACCATCTTTGGCAAAATTTGGCAAGAAACCCCGCGAGACGACAGTCGAACACAAAAGCGAACGCCCCGGTTCCGAGGATCCGGGGCGTTCGCTTTTGGAGGTTGAGCGCTTAGCCGAGGATGGCCTTCAAGTCCGCATCGGGGGTGGTGATGGGCTTGATGTCGAAGTTTTCGACCAGCACGTTCAGCACGTTGGGGGTGATGAAGGCCGGCAGGCTGGGGCCGAGACGGATACCCTTGATGCCCAGGTGCAGGAGCGTCAGCAGGATGGCCACGGCCTTCTGCTCGTACCAGGACAGGACCATGGACAGGGGCAGGTCGTTCACGCCGCAGCCGAAGGCGTTCGCCAGGGCCGATGCGATCTGGATGGCCGAGTAGGCGTCGTTGCACTGGCCGATGTCCAGCAGGCGCGGGATGCCGCCGATGTCGCCGAGCTTCTTGTCGAAGAAGCGGAACTTGCCGCAGGCCAGGGTCAGGACCACGCAATCGCTGGGCACTTTCTCGACGAACTCGGTGTAGTAGTTGCGGCCGGGCTTGGCGCCGTCGCAGCCGGCCACCAGGAAGAAGTGGCGGATGTCGCCGCCCTTGACCGCCGCGATGACCTTGTCGGCCACGCCCAGGACCGCGTTGCGGGCGAACCCGGTCAGGACGCTGCCCTTGTCCTCGTCGGCCGCGAAGCCGGGCATGGCCAGGGCCTTCTCGATGACCTTGCTGAAGTCCTTGTCGACGTGGGTCACGCCGGGCCAGCCGACCAGGCCGGTGGTGAAGATGTTGCCCTTGTAGGACTCGACCGGCTTCTGGATGCAGTTGGTGGTCATGAGGATGGCGCCGGGGAACTCGGCGAATTCCTTCTGCTGGTTCTGCCAGGCCGTGCCGTAGTGGCCGTGGAAATGAGCGTGTTTCTTGAGTTCCGGGTAGCCGTGGCAGGGCAGCATCTCGCCGTGGGTGTAGATGTTGATGCCCTTGCCGGCGGTCTGCTCCAGGAGCAGGCCCAGATCCTTCAGGTCATGGCCGGAGACGAGGATGGCCTTGCCCTTCTTTGCGCCGAGCGGGACTTCCGTTGGGACCGGATGGCCGTAGGAGCCGGTGTTGGCGGCGTCCAAAAGCTCCATGGCCTTCAGGTTGGCCTTGCCGCAGCCCAGGCACAGCCCGATGAGTTCGTTGAGCCCCAGGCTCTGGTCCAGGGTGGCGGCCATGGCTTCGTGGATGAAGGCGTAGACCTCGTCGGACTCCTTGCCCAGAATGGCCGCGTGGTCGGCGTAGGCGGCCACGCCGCGCAGGCCGTAGGTCAGGATCTGGCGCAGGGATTCGAGGTCCGCGTTGGCGTCGGGCTTCGGCGCGAAGCCGACCTTCTCGCCCATGGGCACCAGCTGGTTCCGGTTCGCGGCGGTGAAGGAAATCTCGGGGTGCTTGGTGAAATCGGGCTGTTCGCCGCCCAGGAACATGCGGGCCACCTTGGTCAGGAAGCCGGGCTCGGGTTCGCTTCCGAAGGAGACCTGTCCGCCGGCGGCCTTGACCTTCTCCTTGAGACGGGTCTTGAGGGCGTCGCAGCGCTCGATCATGGCCACGAAGCGGGCCGGATCGAAATCGACGTTGGTCAGGGTGGAAAAGATGGCTTCGCAGGTGAAGCGGTTCACTTCGCTATCGACCACGCCCACCTTGCGGCCGGCATGGGCGTAAAGGGACAGGCCCTTGACGGAATGGGTCAGCAGGTCCTGCAGGGCGGCCACTTCGGGAGTCTTCCCGCACACGCCCATCTTGTCGCATCCCTGGCCCTTGGCAGTCTGTTCACACTGATTGCAAAACATGGTTCAACCTCCATGAGAGTTTTGTTGTCGTTGAGACCTCTCTATGCAGGTTGCGGAAAGGCATCTTTGACCTGAATCAAAAATGCCGTTTTCCCGATGAGTTCCGCTCAGGCCATGGCACCGGCAGAATGCCGGCGCACGCCTCCCGCTCACTCCCCGTACTTGGCCAGCTTGGCGTGCATGGTCTTCCTGGTGATGCCGAGCCGGCGTGCGGCCTCGCTCTTGTTGCCGCCGGCCGCCTCCAGGGCGTCGAGGATGGCCGCGCGCTCGAGTTCCTCCAGAGTCAGGTTGGCGAAGCCGCCGGGCCGGGGCTCGTCCGATCCGCCGGACAGGGCGGGCGGAAGCTCGCGCTCGCCGATGTATTCGCCCAGGGCCAGGACCACGGCCCGCTCCACGGCGTTCTCCAACTCCCGCACGTTGCCGGGCCAGGAGTGCTTGAGCATCCTGTCCATGGCCTCGGGGGTGAAGCCCTTGATGTGCTTGCCGTTCTTTTCGGCGAACTTTCTCAGGAAATGCGCGGCCAAGAGCGGAATGTCCTCCTCGCGTTCCCGCAGAGGAGGCAGGGCCAGAGCGACCACGTTCAGGCGGTAGTAGAGATCCTGGCGGAAGCGCCCCGCCTCCACCTCGGCCAGCAGGTTCCGGTTGGTGGCGGCCACGATGCGCACATCGACCTTGAGGGTCTGGTCCCCGCCCACGCGCTGGATCTCGCGCTCCTGGATGGCCCGCAGCAGCTTGACCTGCATGGACAGAGGCATCTCGCCGATCTCGTCAAGGAAGATCGTTCCCTTGTCCGCGGCCAGGAAGCGTCCCTCCCTGCGCTTTTCGGCCCCGGTGAAGGCGCCCTTCTCATGACCGAACAGTTCGGACTCGAGCAGGGTCTCGGTCAGGGCGGCGCAGTTCACGGCGACGTACGGCCCCTTACGGCGCGGGCTGTTGGCGTGGATGGCCCGTGCTATGAGCTCCTTGCCCGTGCCCGACTCGCCCGTGACCATGACCGTGGCCTCGGACGGCGCGATGGTGGCCAGCATCTCCATGAGCCGGCGCATGGGCGGACTCTGGCCGATGATCCCTCCCGAGTCGAAGGAAGCGGCCAGGGTCTGCCGCAGGGCCTTGTTTTCGTCGCGCAGGGCGGCGTGGTCCAGGGCGCGCTCCATGGTCAGACGCAGGTCGTCAAAATCCAGGGGCTTGGTCAGATAGTCGTAGGCACCGGCCTTGATGGCCTCCACCGCCGTCTCCACGTCGGAATAGGCCGTCATGATCAGGATGGGGATGGCCGGGTTGTAGGCCTTGATCTCCTTCAGGGCCTCGATGCCGGAGATGCCGGTCATGCGCACATCCATGAGGATGAGGTCGAAGGCCTGCTCTCGACAGCGCGTCACGGCCGTCTCTCCGTCGACGGCCGCCTCGACGCGGAAGCCCCAGTCCGCCAGCAGCGTCGTCAGCATGCCCCTGTGACCGGGATCGTCGTCGACCGTGAGAATGGTGATGCGGGAAGGCTTCATGCCGACCTCCTCGTCATGGGCAATTCGATGGTGAAGACCGTTCCCCGGCCCACGGCGCTCTCGACCTTGATGGCCGCGCCGTGCCCCTCGATGATGCGGTGCACGATGGCCAGGCCCAGACCCGTTCCCGAGGGCTTGGTGGTGAAATACGGGTTGAAGATGTCTCCCAGGACTTCGGGCGGCATGCCGTGCCCCGTATCCTCGATGCGCAGCGAGACGATACCCGCCGCCTGGTTCGGGGTTGCCGAGATGTGCAGCGCTCCGCCCTGGTCCATGGCCTGGACGGCGTTGAGGAAAAGATTGAGCAGGGCCTGGGTCATGCGCTCCGGGTCAAGGGGGATGGGCGGCAGCATCCCGCCCGGCGTGAACTCGACCGCGACGCCTTTGGCCGCAACGTCGGCCCTGACCAGGCGCAGGGCCCGCTCCACGACACCGTCCAAGTCCTCGTCACGCAGCTTCAGTTCGCCCGGCCGGGCGAATTCGAGCAGCTCGGAAACCACCCTGTTGAGGCGATCCGTCTCCTGAACCATGGCCCGGGCGGCCTCTCGGTCCTGCCCCTGCACCTTGCCGGCGAGGTATGTGGCGAATCCCTTGATGGAACTCAGCGGGTTCCTGATCTCGTGGGCCACGCCCGCCGCCAGGTTGCCCAGGGCCGAGAGGCGTTCGCTGCGTCGCAGCTGCTCCTGCAGCCGCCGCAGCTCCCCGAGGTCGCGCAGCAGGAAAAGATGGCCGAGGAAGCGGCCGTCGCTGTTGACGATGCGCGACGCGGCGATGTCCACGGGCAGACCGCGGGCGCCGGGGGCTTCCAGGACGGTTTCGCGCTCCAGAATTTTGTCCCGGCCTCGGAGTTCGGCCGAGAGTCCTGCCCAGTCCAGTCCCCCGAGGCTTGCCAGGAGTTTCCCCTCGATCTCCTCCTCCGGCTTCCCGATGAGCGCGGCAGCGGCCGCGTTTGCCAGAACGACCCGCCCTTCGGGATCGGTGGTCAGAAGTCCCAGCGGCAGGCCTGTCACCACCTCCGTGGCGAAGGCCTGCGTGTCCTGCAACTGGCGGCGCGAGCGCCGGTAGTGTTCGGCCCAGAACAGCGCCGCAAAACCGCCCGCGCCGAAGAGCACGGTCAACACGCCGATGATGACGCTGGTGCGGAGTTCGTCGGCCATGGCTTCCCGAAGAGGATGCGCGTCCTGCCCGAGAAAGATGAGCGCGGGCTCATCCTTCCTCTCGCCTTGTTCGCCGCCGTCATGCCCGGACCCGGCCATGGGCCCGCACCACAGAGAGCGGTGCACGCCTGGAAGGGGGGAAAATTTCTTGTAGACCTCGAACACCTCAAGCCCGTCGCCCCCGGTCAGGAAACGCCCCGTGCGCCCGTCTTCGGAAGCGTTCAAAGCACCGAGCCCCTGCGGATGCAGGTCCGCACCGATGTGCGCCGGGTTGTTGTGGGCCAGAACCCTGCCCCGCACGTCAGTCACTGCCAGATAGACGATGCCGTGCTGCTTAGCCGTTTCCTCCACCAGAGACTGGAAATACCCGGGCCCGCCGTGCATGCCCATGCCGATGCGCGTCCCCGCCTCCAGCGCCCAGAACAGGGCGTCGGCATGATCCAGATAGTTCGCGATCATGTGCGCCCTGGTGCGCTGGAGGTTGCGGGCCGCGAACACCGCGACCGCGAGTCCCAGTATCGCCACGAACCCGGCCATCAGCCATGGCGCTGTGCGCTTTCGCTTCGAAAAGCCAGAAAACATGTTCATCGCTTACCTCGCTCCAACACCTGTAACCGTTTTACCCATATTGTCCAGCCAGGTGTCACATGTTTACCCGCAAGTTCTGACCTCGAAAACTGCGGCGCCCATCCAGAATCATAAATTCATCTTTTATATCGGGATATTATTTTCGTCAAAGCATCCTGGCACGCCCCTTGCCTTACCCATATCGAAACGTGACGCGAATGATGCGGAGGATAGCATGATGTGGAATTGCGGAACACTGCCCTGGTCCGGCGGCTGGATGATCGGACACTCCCTGTGGGGGCTGCTCCTCGTCGTGGGCCTCGGGGCGCTGCTCTGGACCGCCTTCAAGCCACGACGCCCCTCGGTCTCTTTAGCGGACAGGGCCGACTCCCTGGAAATACTGAAGCTCCGGCTGGCCCGGGGCGAGATCAGCATCGAGGAATACAACACGTTGAAGTCGATGCTCTGAAGCCCTGCGGGGCGGAGCGACGAACCAGAGGCAAAACCATGCCCTTTGCGGGCGAAAACTTCATACCAAACCATCAAGGAGAATAATCATGAAAACGAACCGTAACGTCATCGCCACCTTCCTGACCCTGGCCTTCATCACCGCCTTTGCCGGCTTCGCATCCGCGCAGGGCCACGGCATGATGGGCGGGATGGGCAACATGACCCCGGAGAAGCAGGCGACGATGCAGAAGCTCCACGCCGATTTCAACACGGCGACGGCCGACCTGCACAAGCAGCTCTTTGCCAAGGAGTCCGAACTCGATGCCGCGCTGTACGCGGACAAGCCCGACGAGAAGAAGATCGACGCCCTGACCAAGGAAATCAGCGATCTGAACGCCAAAATCTACGCTGAAAAGGTCAAGATGCACAAGGCCATGGCCAAGGAAGGCATCGTGCCCGG
>DPKT01000128.1 GCA_003542385.1 Desulfomicrobium sp. | reverse complement strand
TTCGACCGCCGGCACGTCTGGCACCCCTACACCTCCACGACCGCGCCCCTGCCCGTGCGCCAGGTCGTCTCGGCCTCGGGCGTGCGCCTGAAGCTGGCCGACGGCCGGGAGCTCATCGACGGCATGTCTTCGTGGTGGGCCGCAGTCCACGGCTACAACCACCCCGTGCTCAACGCGGCCGTCACGGACCAGCTCTCGCGCATGNNGTCATGTTCGGCGGCCTGACCCACGAGCCGGCCGTGGAACTGTGCCGCAAGCTGGTCGAGATGACCCCGGAGCCCCTGACCCGCGTCTTTCTGGCCGACTCGGGCTCCGTGGCCGTGGAGGTGGCCATCAAGATGGCCTTCCAGTACTGGATCTGCCGCGGCAGAAGCGAGAAAAGCAGGCTGCTGACCGTCCGCGGCGGCTACCACGGCGACACTTTCGCGGCCATGAGCGTGTGCGACCCCGTGAACGGAATGCACGAGATTTTCGCCAATGTCCTGCCGCACCACCATTTCGTCCCCCGGCCGCGCTGCCGCTTCGGGGAGGAGTGGGACGAGGAGGACATCCGCCCCATGCGCGAGGCCCTGGAGCGCCACCATCGGGAGATCGCGGCCGTGATTCTCGAACCCGTGGTGCAGGGCGCGGGGGGCATGCATTTCTACCACCCCATGTACCTGCGTCGCGTGCGCGAGTTGTGCGACGCCTTCGACGTGCTCCTCATCGCCGACGAGATAGCCACGGGCTTCGGGCGCACGGGCAGGCTCTTCGCCTGCGAGCACGCGGGGATCTGCCCCGACATCATGTGCCTGGGCAAGGCCCTGACCGGCGGCTACATGACCCTGGCCGCCGCCTTGGCCACGGAACGCGTGGCCGCGGGCGTGTGCGAAGGGGAGCCCGGCGTGTTCATGCACGGCCCCACGTTCATGGGCAATCCCCTGGCCTGCGCCGTGGCCAGGGCCTCCCTGGATTTGCTGGAAAAAAACGACTGGGCCGCGCAGGTGGCTAGGGTCGGGCGTTTTCTCGCCGAAGGCCTTGATTCGTGCCGAAAATTGACATATACTATTGATGTACGGGTAATTGGCGCCATCGGGGTGGTGGAACTCCGGGAGCCCGTGCGGATGGCCGAAATTCAGACCGCTTTTGTGGATCAGGGCGTCTGGGTTCGTCCCTTTGGCCGTTTGGTGTACGTGATGCCTCCATACATCATGGAAGACCAGGACCTGGCCTTTTTGACCAAATCCTTGGTTCGGGTGGTGGAAGGGCATCGCAGTTGATGTTCTCCCTCTCCCGTCCACAAACGACCGGCTGTCGTCGTGGGCGGCGGCCCAGAAGGAGAACATCGGATGCGAAAGAGTTTTACGTGGCTTTTTTCACTGGCGGCCATCGGGCTGGGGGTGCTCGGCATGTTGCCCGAGGCGTTGGCTGCCGGCGACCTGCACCATGAGGCCGAGGAGATCGGCAAGCACCTGGGCGTGATCTGGGTCGTACCCTTCGCCTGCATGCTCCTGTCCATCGCCGTCATGCCCCTGACGGTGCCGCACTTCTGGCACCACAACTACGGCAAGGTGTCCGCCTTCTGGGGAGTGGCCTTCCTGGTGCCCTTCGCTTTAGTCCACGGCTTCGAACTGGCCTTCTATTCCGTGGTCCACACCCTGTTCCTGGAGTACATCTCCTTCATCGTCCTGCTCTTCTCGCTCTTCACCATCGCAGGCGGCGTGTGCCTGCGCGGCTCCCTGGTGGGCAAGCCGCAGGTCAACACGGTTATCCTCCTGATCGGCACCCTGCTGGCGAGCTGGATGGGAACCACCGGCGCGGCCATGCTGCTCATCCGGCCGCTCATGCGGGCCATCTCGCACCGCAAGTACAAGGTCCACACCATCGTCTTTTTCATCTTTCTGGTGGCCAACATCGGCGGCAGCCTCACCCCCCTGGGCGATCCGCCGCTGTTTCTGGGCTTTTTGAAGGGCGTGTCCTTCTTCTGGACCACGGTCCACATGTTCGTCCCCTTCGCGGTCCTCTCGGCCATTCTGCTGGCCCTGTACTTCGCCATCGACACCTACCTGTTCAACAAGGAAGGCCGTCCCGAATCCCCCGACGCGGGTCAGGACGGCAAGCTGCGCCTGGAAGGCACCCACAACCTTCTGCTGCTGGGCGGCGTGGTCGCCGGCGTGCTCATGAGCGGCATGTGGAAGCCCGAGGGCGGCGTGACGGTCTACCACGTGCACGTCGAGTTGCAGAACATCGTTCGCGACGTCCTGCTCCTCATCCTGGCCGGCGTGAGCCTCAAGACCACGGCTCCGGAAATCCGCCGCCGCAACGAGTTCGACTGGGAGCCCATCCGCGAGGTGGCCAAGCTCTTCGCCGGCATTTTTATTTCCATGATCCCGGCCATCTCCATCCTCCGCGCGGGCATGGACGGCGCCCTGCAGGGGCTCATCTCCATGGTCAAGACGGCCGACGGCCTGGACAACCACACCATGTTCTTCTGGCTGACCGGCGTGCTGTCGAGTTTCCTGGACAACGCCCCGACCTACCTGGTCTTCTTCAACACCGCCGGCGGCGACCCGCAGCGCCTCATGTCGGAGGTCGGCACGCTGCTGGCCATCTCGGCGGGCGCGGTGTTCATGGGCGCCAACACGTACATCGGCAACGCCCCGAACTTCATGGTCCGGTCCATCGCCGAGTCGGGCGGGATCAAGATGCCCAGTTTCTTCGGCTACATGGCCTGGTCCGTGGGCATCCTGGTGCCGTGCTTCGTGCTCATGAACATTCTCTTCTTCCACTAATCGAAAGCAGGGCGGCCATGCCGCCATGGAGACGCGATCATGATCAAAGTCGAAAAAGTGCTCATCCCGGTGGACGGGTCGGATTCGTCGAGGAACGCGGCCAAGTACGGCGCGCACCTGGTCAATTCCAGGTACCCCAAGATCTACCTCCTGAACGTCACGGAGCCGGTGAACATGACCATCGGCGGAGAGATGGCCGAGCGGGTGCGCAAGACGGCCGAGGCCAAGTCCATGGCCATGCTTGAGGAGTACAGGAAGATGCTCGAGCCCTGCGGCATGGAGATCGAACTCATCTCGCGCAGCGGCCGCCCGGACTACGTCATCCTGAACGTCCAGGACGAGCTGGACTGCGACCTCATCGTCATCGGCTCCCGCGGCCTCTCGGTCCTGGAGAACGTGATCATGGGCAGCGTGGTCACGCGCGTGCTGGAGGGCGCGACCTGTCCGGTGCTGGTCACGCGCAACCTGCGCCTGAAGTATCTGCAGGACGCCTGCGGGCTGTAGGCGTTTTCCGCATCGCGCCGATCCGAGGCCGTCTCCCGCGAGGGAGGCGGCCTTTTTTTCTGACCGGCAAGCTCGGAATAATTCCGGTTAGATGCGGCTTGCGGGGGTTTTTGCGGAGACAATTCCCTCCGCCCCGGGACTAATTCCGCCGTCCGGGCCCGGCGACCCAGACAGACGGCCGATTGGAGGGGGGTATTGCTCCAGCGGGCGATATGTCATATGCACCCGCCGTGCGTGAAGAAGGTCCATGAACGCGCGTTGACGCAAGGGCCTTGCGCATGGACGAAAGCCGGATGGGAGGCGCTGAACGCGTCGCCGGGTTTCGCCCTTTGGCCGTTGGAACCCATGGGTAAGGCATGGGTGACCAGGGGCCTGTTTTTTTGGAGACGGGAGAGGAGAGGCTGGGCGTCGCGACCGATGCCCTGAACGTTCACGTGAACGGGACGCAGCTTCAGGCTGCGGCCCAAAAGGAGAACAAGGGATGCGCAAGAGTTCTGTCTGGTTTTTTTGCCTGGCGGTCATCGGCTTGGCAGTTCTTGGAGTGTTGCCGGACGTGTGGGCTTCCGGCGGCGACCTGCATCATGAGGCCGAGGAGATCGGCAAGCACCTGGGCGTCCTGTGGGTCGTGCCCTTCGCCTGCATGCTCCTGTCCATCGCCGTCATGCCGCTGGCCGTCCCGCACTTCTGGCACCACCACTACGGCAAGGTGGCCGCTTTCTGGAGCGTCGCGTTTCTGGTGCCCTTCGCCCTGTTCCACGGCTTCGAACTGGCCACGTATTCGGTGGTCCACACCATCGCCCTGGAATACGTGTCGTTCCTGATCCTGCTTTTCTCCCTCTTCACCATCGCCGGCGGCGTGTGCCTGCGCGGCTCACTGGTGGGCACGCCGCAGGTCAACACGGTCATCCTCCTGATCGGCACCCTGCTGGCGAGCTGGATGGGAACCACCGGCGCGGCCATGCTGCTCATCCGGCCTCTCATGCGGGCCATCTCGCACCGCAAGTACAAGGTTCACACCATCGTCTTTTTCATCTTCCTGGTGGCCAACATCGGCGGCAGCCTCACGCCTCTTGGCGACCCGCCGCTGTTCCTGGGCTTCCTGAAGGGCGTGTCCTTCTTCTGGACCACGATCCACCTGTTCATGCCCTTCGCGGTCATGTCGGTCATCCTGCTGACCCTGTACTTCATCATCGACACGGTGCTGTTCGGCAAGGAAGGCCGTCCCCAGTCTCCCGACGCGGGCCAGGACGGCAAACTGCGCCTTGAAGGCACCTTCAACCTGCTGCTCCTGGCCGGCGTCGTCGGCGGCGTGCTCATGAGCGGCATGTGGAAGCCCGAGGGCGGCGTCACCGTGTATCATGTCCACATGGAACTGCAGAACATCGCCCGCGACGTCCTGCTTCTGATCCTGGCCGGCATCAGCCTCAAGACCACGGCCCTGGACATCCGCCGCCGCAACGAGTTCAACTGGGAGCCCATCATCGAGGTGGCCAAGCTCTTCGCCGGCATCTTC
>DPKT01000048.1 GCA_003542385.1 Desulfomicrobium sp. | reverse complement strand
CTGATGCGCTCCAGAATTTCATGGAAACGCGGGTCAAGGGGACGGGCATTGCGAACCAGATTGGGCGCGATCTCCCCCCTGTCGTCCTTGACGACATCCATGATCAAGGCTTTGCGGCCGTCCTGAGAGTTCTCTATCCCATGCATGGTTACAAAATGGCGCTTCAGGTCCTCTGGGCACTTTCCCATGATTTTCAGATAGTTTGCCCACTCGTATTCGAGAAAGTCGGTGATGCCGTATTTGGCACTGACGATACGGTCGGGCTCGGGCTTTCCACCCTTGAAGCGCCTCTTCGGGACAAGCACCTTGGCGCAGAGGTCCGGCCTGCCCTGTACGGCAAGAATTTGGCACCAGCCGCCCTTTACGAGCATTTCGCCGAGTTGGATCATGACTTCCCCCCTGCGTCTTCGCCTGATACCGCGCCGGATATCCTGCTGAAAAAAGAGTCCAGCATACGGGTCATTCGCTGTCGGGAGTTGGACCTTGAATGCTCCCAGAACAGCATTTTCAGTTCGAGTAGCAAGCTCCCTTCAGTTTGCAGAAGTTCTTTCAGAGCGTTTGCAAACGTGTCGCTTGCCGCGTTGCGGGGGAGGAGGAGGCGGTTCGCGGCGGCGGGCCAGCATTCTGTTACTCCGCCTACATCGCGGGCCAGACAGATCAGGCCTTCGGCCATTGCTTCAAGCAGGGTATTGGGCAGCCCTTCGTTGCGCGAGGGAAGAAGGAAAATGTCCGCCTGGCGCAGAAAGGCCCGCACGTCCTTCTGGAACCCGTGCCACACGACCCTGTCGTCAAGATCGAGTCGGGATGTCAGCGTTTTCAGTTCGGCCTCGATGCGTCCGGTCCCCACAATGTCATATGAAAAATCATACCCGAGTTTTTTCAGTACGGCCAGGGCCTCCAGAACATCCTTGTGCCCCTTGTCCGCGTTGAGCTGGCTGGTGGAGATGAAGCGCAGGGGGGAGTGCACCGTGGTCGGCGGCTCCGGAGCAGGCTCCTTACCGGTCAGGATCACCGTGACCTCTTCCGGCCGGAGATACGGCAGCTCCTGCAGCATGCCGATCTTGATCTGTTCACAGGGGACAAGGATGGAGGGGCGCACCCATTTGTGCATCAGGCGCACCTTCCAGGTGTTCAGCATGTCGCCTGCCAGCCCTACTCTGTGCACGACAGGAATGCCGAGAACCTTGGCCGCGACACCGGCCGAGCGCATGTCCTTGCCGACGTTGACAACAACCAGATCGACCTTGCCCCTACGGAACATTCCCATGAAGCGCGAAATCAGCAGGGGGTTGAAATCCGGGCCGAAGGAGATCCCCAGGGCTTCCAAGCCCATCTCGCGCGCCTTGTCGACGAAGGGGCCGGGGCGTCCGACAATGACGGCGTGGTGGCCCCGCTTGGTCAGACCGCAGGCAACGTCCAGGGTCCAGCTTTTGACGCCGCCCCATTTGTTTGTGGAGTTGACGAAACAGATGTTCACGTTCGTCCCTTTGGCCGTCTTCCCCGGACCAGCGAAGCAGTGGGCCTTGTGGACAGGAGGGCCGTCTTGACCCCGAGCCAGGAGCGGCTTTTGCGGTCCTTGACCGCCAGCCTCCCAATGCGAAGAGGGGCCGTTCCCGGCCCGACGTATCCGGCCTGAAGATTCAGCACGCCTGCAAATCCTGCCTGCCTGGCCGCTTCCAGGGTGATGTCGTCATATTCCCCCCACGGCAGGCAGAGAAAAGGGCAGGGCTTTTCGAGAATCCTCTCCAAATGCCCCTTGCTGCTGCTGAAATCATCAAGGCAGAAGGCCATGCGCTCTTCGGGCGTTGCCAGGGTCAGCGGGCGGCCGGTCCAGTCAAGGCCGAAGCCCGCATGTGCGTAGGCGCTTCCGACGGGGTGGACAGGGGTGTCCGCGGGAGCCGGCCCGCACAGGGCTTCGTGACTCCAGTGCCGGTTCTCGCTCAGGGCGCCCTGCCGAACCCGGTTTATGAAGCAGGCCTGATGCGCTGCCGAGTGCGAATAGACCTCCATCCCAGCCTCGCGAACCATGGCCCGGACCTCGTCATGGTTCATGAAGCCCTCGAAATGCCCCTTGCGCGCTCTGCGCATGATCTCGCCCAAGGAAGGCACGGTTGTACCCTGGCCGCCCTGGTCCGCACGCGGGCGAGCCTTGCCGGGCGTCAGGAAATCCGTGACGGCGAAGAAAGCTGCGCACATGCCGCGCCGCAGCAGTTCCGGCACCGCATAGACCCAGTTGTCCAACGTGCAGTCGTCGAAGGTCAGGACCACCGATGGCCCGGTCATGCGCCGTTTGCCCTGGATGATGTCGAGCAGGTGAACAAGGTTGATGCTCTCCAGCCCCATCCTGGCGAGCATGTCCAGGTGGCTGCCGAATTTTTCCGGCGTCATGCCGCTGTCCGGCCGCACCTGGTGGTAGCACAGCACGGGGATGCTCCCGCCCAGGGCGGCCTGCGCCAGGGAAAGGAGGCTCATGCCGCTGCCTGCCTGGTAAGGTCGCCGTACAGGGCGATGGTCCTGTCCAGCATGGCTTCAATAGAAAACTCGGCCCAAAGCGCCGCGGTGTCGGCTGCCGGGAGGGCCATGGCGGATTGGAGCTGATCGGCTGCCCGTCGCATGTCCATGAAGGCGATGCGGTCGTAGTAGGCGCTGATCTCTTCGAGGGGTGCCGTTCTTGATGCCAGGATGGGCAGGCCGTGGGCGCAGGCTTCAAGGGCCACGCCGGGCATGCCTTCGACGCCCGGGTCCGAGCAGAAGGCCAGGCAGTCCAGGGCTGCGTAGCAGCGGTGGATGTCGCGTCGTTCGCCCAGAAAGGTGACGTGCTGTTCCAAACCGTTTTCGCGGGCCCATTCCCTGTGTCCGGGCAGGCCGTCCCCGTCGCCGATGACCACGAAGTGAAACCGGCCCGGCGCCTGGAGGCATGCCTCGCGCGCCATGTCCAGGAACCTTCCGACTCCTTTGCCGCGGGACAGGCGCCCGACGAAACCGATCAGTTGCCGGTCCTTCGGCACGCCCAGTTCCTCGCGTGGGGCCGGTGTCACCTTGTCAGGCAGGGTCAGACCGTTGTGCAGGACCTGCAGCATGGAATCCGGCAGGCCCGTGTGCCGCTGGAAATAGTCGCGCGATTCGCGGGAGACGAAGAGCACCTTGTGGGAAAAGAGGCGGTGCACGAGCGTTTCCTCCAGCACCTGCTTCCGGCGCCGCAGGGCGGTGGAGCCGTACCAGTGCAGCTCGCTCAGGTGGACCTGGCCGATGCGTACGGGCACGCGGGCCATGGCCGCGGCAAGGATGCCGAAAATGTTGCCGCCGAAGGAATGGGTGTGCACGATGTCGGCCTTGTATTCCCGGAACAGCCGGGCCAGCCTGGAGATGGCCAGCGGGTCCCAGTGGCCCTTGCGGGGTAGGAAGTGCGTCCCCACGCCCAAGGTCGCCAGCTCGTCGAAGAACACGCCCTTGTCCTTGTAGGTCACTACGTGGACGTCGTAGTGCTCTGCGAGCAGCGGCAGGAGCGCCCGCAACCTGCGTTGGACGCCACCCACCTTGAGGTTGTTCGTGACCCGAAAAAGCACCGGTTTGCGCATGGTTACCCGTTTTGACCCAAAATTTTCTTCGCCAGCACGGCCGCCCCGAAGCCGTTGTCGATGTTGACCACGCCCACGCCCGGCGCGCAGGAGTTGAGCATGGCCAAGAGGGGGGTCAGACCGGCGAAGTTGGCCCCATAGCCCGTCGAGGTCGGGACCGCAATGACCGGGGCCTTGACCAGGCCGCCCAGGACGCTGGGCAGGGCTCCCTCCATGCCGGCCACGGCGATGACGACGTGCGCCTGGCGCAGGGTGTCCAAGTGCCGCTCCAGGCGATGCAGGCCGGCCACGCCCACGTCGGAGACCAGGTGCGCGCTCAGATCGAGGAACCTGGCCGTGCCCAGGGCCTCGCGGGCCACGGGCAGATCCGAGGAGCCGGCCGTGACGATGAGCACGTCGGATTCGGGCGCCCTGGGGTCCGGCGAAAGCAGGTCCGCGCCCAGGCTGAAGAGCCGGGCCTCCTCCCACAGGTATCCGTGCGGGAAGATGCGCAGCAGTTCCCGGCCATGGCCCTCGGCGATTCTGGTGGCCAGGACGGGGTGGTGCCGCCCGAGGGCGTCCAGGGAGGCGGCGATCTGATCCAGGGTCTTGCCCTGGCCGTAGACCACCTCGCCCACTCGGGTGCGCTCGAAACGACCGGGGTCGAGGTGCAGCCCGTCGTGACCGCAGCCGGTGATGGATTGCTCCGCCGCTTCGCAGGAGACGGTTCCGGCCGCGACAGCGCGCAGCAGTTGCTTGAGATCCTTGGGGTTCATGAAAAAATGTACCTGATAAAACGATGGGCAGTCACGGAAAATCCGCCCCAGCCCTAGCAGAAGGGCCGAGAGCGGGCAAGCCGCTTGGCCCGGCCCGTATTGCAAAGAGGTCTTGGAAAAGATAGCGTGCGCGGATATGGCGGCCAAGCGTATCCTCTTCATTTCACGATCGGAACTTGTTTCCCCGCTCCATGCGCAGTTCAAGGCCCATGACTGCCAGGCCATGGTCGTCGAGGACCGTGCCTCGGCCATGAAGGTCATCGAGGGGCGCAAGGCCGATCTCGTCTTCACCCTGCCGAGCCTGCCCGGATACCGCGCCCAGGACCTGCTTGAAACCGTGCAGCAGTCAGGCAACCCCCTCCCGGTCATCGTCTTCACGGACAAGGGCAGCGCCGACGAGGCCCGCCTGTTCATGGAGCTTGGCGCCCAGGACTATTGGCTCTGCCCCCTGACCTGGGAGAAGGTCCAGGCCGCCCTGCCCGCCGACGGTCCCTCCGCCCCCGCCACACC
>DPKT01000343.1 GCA_003542385.1 Desulfomicrobium sp. | reverse complement strand
CTGCCTGCGGCACGGCCGGTCCGGCCGCTGCCGAGGCCGCTATGCCGGGCTGTCCTTGCCTGGGCGTTCCCGTCTGGTTTGTGAAGGCCTCGATTCTCGTATCCGGAGAAACCGGCACGGCGACGATCGTCACTGGCTTGGCGGGTTCCGGGGCGGGTTCCGGCGTCTCCTCGGCCTGCAAGGGTTCCTGCGGGGGAGGTGTTTCGGCGGGCGCCGTGGCCGGGGCAGTGCCGCCCTTGACCACGGGCAGGATGATTTCCTGGCCGGCGCGCAGGGTGTTGGTGTCGGGGACCGATGGGTTGAGTTCCAGAAAGAGGTCCATGTACTTGCTGAAAATCAGGTTCGCAGGCACGCCCTGATCTTGCAGGATTTCGACCAGCGTGTCGCCAGCCTGGACCACGTAGGCCCGCTTCTCGTAGGTGTCGGGAGGGGTGTTCGTAGTCGGACGGGCAGGGGCGGGCGACGCGGCCGCGACGCCCTCGGGGAGGCGGATGATCTGGCCGGGCTTGAGGCGGCTCAGGTTCGGGATATGGGGGTTCAGGGCCTGAATGCCGGGCATGAGCTGCTGAATCTGCGTGCCCGAGTATCCCTTTTCCTGCAGGATCTTGAAGAGCCACTCGCCTTGACGGACTGTGTGCTCCTGGCCGGGTTCGGCCTGGACATTGATGTCCTTCTCGAAAAAAAGACGCAGCGGTTTTTCTGAAAAAGCGGGCCTGGTTATGCTTGTCAGGAAGCACAGGCCGAGAATAAGAAGAACTGCACGTCTCATGGATGTATCGGACGGACCCTTGTTTCAGATGGTGGTTATTTCCGGCAATGGAAACAAGGATATAGCAAAAAGGATCGAGGCTGTCACTGCACTTTGCATGAGGGAATCACCCAATTTTCCAAGGAGAAAACCATGTATGTAGGCCTTGCCATGCAGAAGCATGTCCCCACCATCACCTCCGACACCCTGATCATCAAGGCGGATCGGATGATGGAGGAGAACAAACTCTGGATTCTGCTTGTCGTCGAAGACGGAAAGCTCAAGGGCTATGTGGCCAAGGAGGACATCCGGGCCGCCCTGCCGTCGGGCGCGACGACCTTCAGCAAGCACGAGCTCAATTACCTCTTTTCCAAGCTGACGGTGAAGGATCTGGTGCGCAAGGAGATGCCCACGGTGCATCCGGAGACGGAGATCGAGGTGGCGGCCAAGATCATGCACGACCGCGACCTGGCCGGTCTGGCCGTCGTCGACAGGGACAGCCGCCTCAAGGGCTACATCAGCCGCAGCTCCATGCTGGCCGTCCTGGTCGAGGAGATGGGCCTGGAACTTGGCGGCAACCGCATCGCCATCGAGGTCGAGGACCGCAAGGGCGTCATGGCCGAACTGAGCCGCCTCTTCTTCGACCTGGGCGTGAACATCCTGTCCACCTCGACCTTCTACCGCGACAGCAAGCGCCTCATCGTCTTCCGCATCCTGGCCGACGACATGCCCGCCATCGTCAAGGTCGTCACGGACAAGGGCTACAAGATCGCCGGGCCGGAATACTTCGCCCACGAATGGGCCTAGCCCGGACCGCCGCGCCGACCAAAGGGACGTTTCCTCACGGAGCGTCCCTTTTTTTGCGCCGTCTTCCAGCGGCCTAGGCGTAGCTGACCGTGAGGCCCACGCCGACCTCGCGCAGGGGTGCCGCTCCGGCCAGGGCGATCTTCGAGGACAGATCCGTGCAGTGGCAGGGGCTCAGGCGTTGCGGGGCGAGGGCGCGCAGATGCGCTACGGTCCCGTTCAGGCGTTCCGTCGAGGGGGACAGGAGGTGCAGGCCGCCGATGACGTCCTGGATGCGGGTCTCGCCGGTCAGGGCCACGGCGTGGTCGACGATGTTGCAGATGCCCGCGTGGGAGCAGCCCGTGACCACGACCAGCCCGTCGTCCCCGCGCCAGACCAGGGCCGAGTCGTCGGGGAGCAGGTCGGGGCCGTCGTCCCCCTCCTTGGCGCCGATGCCCGGGGACACTTCGAAGGCGTGGCGGCGCGGGATTTCTCCGAGGAAAAGAAGACGTTCGCCGATGGGCAGGGGCTCCGCGGAGAGCTTGAGGGCGAAGTGCCGGGAGAGCTTGCCCGGTTCCAGCAGCGGGCCGAGTTCCGGGTTGTCGCCGTCACGGATGCTGCGGAAGGCCGCCGGGTGCGCCACCAGGGTCGGTCGGGAGCAGGGGCGGCCTTCCAGGCGCTCCTCGCACAGGTGGCGGGTCAGGGCTTCGAGGCCCCATGTGTGGTCGAGATGCCCGTGGGAAAGGACGAAGGCGTCGAGGTCCGAGAGCGTGATCCCCATCTTGCGGGCGTTGTCCAGGAAGAGCCCGGAGTAGCCGCAGTCGAAGAGGACCTTCAGGCCTTCGTCCTCGATGAGCAGGCAGAGGCCTGGCTCGGCCCGGAAATAACGGTCGATGAGGGTGGCGTTGTCCACCAGGACTGTGATCTTCATGGCGCGGTGTCCGGGCCGGATGTCCGGCCCGCGGGTCACTTGACGAAGGAGCAGCAGTAGTCCGTGAGTGTCCGGACCTTGAGGGAGAACTTCGAGCTGGCGGGCACCTCGAAGGACGTGCCGGCGGCGAAGGTCTGCCAGCCGTCGGTTTCGGGGAGCAGCACGTCCAGGTCGCCGGCCAGGATCTCCATGATCTCCCTGTCGGCCGTGCCGAATTCGTAATCGCCGGGGAGCATGACGCCGAGGGTCTTTCTGGACCCGTCGGGAAAGACGATGGTGCGGCTGGTGACCTTGCCGTCGAAATAGACGTTGGCTTCCTTGATCACGGTGACGTTGGCGAATTCGGACATGGAATCCTCGTGGAGTGCTGGGGTTGCGGCCGGGGCCGGGGCGATGCAGCCTTCTAGCAAAGCCGGCCCCGCCTTGTCATCCGCGGCGCGACGGCACGAAAAAAGGCCCCGGAGGGCCTTTGGTCACTGCAGCTTGGAGGTGATGTTGTCCTTGATCCAGTGCGGGTCCCACCATTCGATGGGCTGCACCTCGAGGCCCGAGACGAGCATGCCGAAGTGCAGGTGGTCGCCCCCGGCCATGCCCGTGGCGCCGGTCTTGCCGATGATCTGGCCGCGCTGGACGGTCTCGCCCTTGTGCACGTGAATCTCGCTCAGGTGCGAGTACAGGGACTGGATGCCGAAGCCGTGGTCCAGGACGACCACGTTGCCGTAGATGCCCATGAACTCGGCCAGGACCACGCGGCCGGTGTTGCCGGCGGGCACGGGCGAGGTGGCCAGGGAGGCCAGGTCCACGCCGAGGTGGGTCTGGTTGTCCACTGCCTGTCCGCCGTGCATGTACGTGCGGTTGTCGGCGAAGCCGGCCATGGGCGCGCTGTTGGGCAGTCGGATGAAGGGGCCGTCCCAGAGCTTCTGGGGCACCGTGTCTCTGCCCACCTGCATCAGGAAGCCGACGTTCTTGGCCCGAAGTTCCGAGTTGACCTTGAGGAAGATGTCGATGGGCTGGGTCAGGTCGGGGTAATACTGCGTGAACTGGCCCATCTTGGACTGCAGGAAATTGTCGGAGACGTTGATGCTGTCGTGCTTGAACGCCTTGACCCTGGGGTTGAAGAAGAACCCGATGGACACCTCGTTGCCGGCCAGGTCCGAAGCCACCAATGCCGGGGTCAGGGCCTTGACGTCGGCGTTGTAGGGGATGGCGAAGAAGCACAGGTACTTGCCGGGCTGGTAGGGATAGCCCGGGAAGAAGTGCTCGCCCATGCGTACGCCGCTTCTGCCCAGCTCTTCGTCGGTGCTGTAGACCAGGAGGCCCGTGCCGCCCTGGTTCACGTTGTGCTGGCCCGAAAGGACGGAAACGACGGGGGGCTTGGAGTCCACGGTCATGTCGCGCTTGAAGTCGGCCCTGTTGCCGTGGCCCAGGCGGTGCCAGGAGGCGTCCTTGACCGTGACGGCGAGGGTCACGGCGCCGTTGGAGACGTTTTTGGGCAGGGAGAAGGTCTCGGTCAGGTCGCGGGTTCCCTCGGGGAGGTCCTTCTTGACGATGTCGATGGTGTTGCCGTTCTGCGTGGCCGTGACGTGCAGGAGCCTAAGGCCCGAGTCGGCGTCCGAAGCCGTGACGGTGAACACGGTCGACGCCCCGGCCGTGGACTGGTCGGGCGTCACGGACAGGGTCGGCGGGTTCCACTCGCCCTTGACGTAGTAGAGAGCCCCCAGGGCTCCGGCCAGGAGGAGGAAGACGAAGAAAAAGGCGTAGGATATCCGGCTGCTCATATTGCAAACTCGCTTATGGTCTGTGTTTTTCGGCAAAGGGGCAACATCCGCAGGGCCTTGGGCGCAAAAAAATGGGAGCGCCGCAAAGGCGTTCCCATGCTACGGACGGGGGGGGATTTTGGCAAGTTCCGGCGGATTTCAGCTTTTCAGCAAGGAATCCGCAGCCTTCTGCAGGAGCTCGACGCGGGCCAGGCTCCGCCGCCAGGCCACGGGTATGGCCTCGAAGCCGTACCAGGCTCCGGCCAGCTGCCCGTAGGCGGCCATGGCGCGCT
>DPKT01000149.1:678-9482 GCA_003542385.1 Desulfomicrobium sp. | reverse complement strand
GGTCGGGCTCGGAGCGCGCCGTGACGGCGATTCCGCCCTGCCCGGGCCTGCGCCTGTCGAGTTCGGCCTGGATGGCCGCCTCGTCTATGATCACGCCCGCCGGGCAGCCGTCGACGACGCCCCCCAGGGCCGGTCCATGGGATTCTCCGAAGGTCGTCAACCGGAACACGGTGCCGAAAGTGTTTCCCGCCATCTCGTCTCCAGGGGCCTGGCCCCGGCTAGTAGTCTTTGCCGCGCTTGCACCATTCGGCGTATATGGCCTCGAACCCCTCATCGTCCAGGCTGCTCTGCCCGTACATCCCCGCGGCCCGGCGCTGGCGCATGGCCTCGTAGAGGATGACCGCGGCGGCCACGGAGACGTTCAGGCTCTGCACCATGCCGAACATGGGGATGAAGATCTCGTCGGGCACGTGGGCCTTGACGTCGGGGTCCATGCCGCGGTGCTCGTTGCCGAGGATGACGGCCGTGGGCCTGGTGAAATCGATGTCCATGATGGGACGGGCCGATGGGCTGAAGCCCGTGCCCACGATCTGCATGCCCCCGGCCCGAAGGCCTTCGACCATGGTCCCGGCGTCGCGGTGCCTGGTCAGCTCGACCCATTTCTTGGCCGAGCCCGAGGAACTGTTGGCCAGAAAGGGGAACTTCTCCTTGGTGTAGTAGAGGTGCACGCCGAACACGCCGAAGGCGTCGCAGCTGCGCAGGATGGCGGACACGTTGTGGGGGTCGTGGATGTTGTTCAGGACCAAGGTCAGGTCGTGCTGGCGCTGGGCCAGCACGGACTTGAGGCGCGCCTTGCGGCCGTCGGTCAGATATCTGTCGGGCATGTGTGCATGGTGGTTGAGGTTGAACCGGCAGGGCAGCTTTTACCCGGAACCGCCCCCGTTGGCAAAGCCGCGGTCAGCGGCGGAGGTGGAGCAGGTATTCCTGGTTCCCCTTGGGGCCCTTGATGCCGGCCGGGACCACGCCCAGGGGCACGAGCCCCAGCTCGTCGCGGGCGAAGTCCTGGACCTGGACCACGGCCGCGAGCTGCATTTCCTCGGACCGGACCACGCCCTTGACGGCGTGCTCGGGACCCAGTTCGAACTGCGGCTTGACCAGGGCCAGAACCTGACCGTCGGCCTTGAGGAACTGCAGGCACGGCGGCAGGATGAGCCGCAGGGAGATGAACGAGCAGTCGGCCACGACCAGGTCCACCAGCTCGGGCAGCAGGTCGGGCGCGGCGTGGCGCAGGTTGACCCGCTCCATGTTGATCACGCGCGGGTCCTGCGTCAGCTTCCAGTGCAACTGCCCGTGCCCCACGTCCACGGCGTAGACCCGGGCGGCCCCGAACTGCAGCAGGCAGTCCGTGAACCCGCCCGTGGAGGCCCCGGCGTCCAGGGCGGTCATGCCGGTCACGTCCAGGCCGAAATGCTCGATGGCCGTGAGCAGCTTGTGGCCGCCGCGGGACACGAAGCGCTCGGATTCCTTGAGTTCCAGAACCGCCGTGCGCGGGATCTGCTGCCCCGGCTTGGCCACGGGGGTCCTGGATGCGCCCAGGACCAGCAGGACCTGCCCGGCCATGATCAGCCGCTTGGCCTTCTCGCGGCTCTCGGCCAGGCCCTGCTCGGCCAGGACCACATCGGCCCGCTCCATGCCTTTGGCCACGGGCTACGCCTGCCCCTGGGACGAGTGCTCGTCGGCCCAGTAGATGAGCCCCAGGCTGTGGGCGTCGCGCAGCAGCGGATGGTTGGGCAGGATGCGCACGGTGAAGCCGAACTTGCCCGTGGCCATGGGCATGGCCTTGCCGCGGTAGACGTACCAGCCGTCAACGGTGCGTTCCTCGGGGCTCATGGGGAAGGTCGAGCGGCTGGCGAAGCCCCCCGTGTGATCCAGGGGCCCGGTGTAGATCTCGACCCGGATGTCCTCGATGGACAGCCCTTCGACCCGGACCTCGGCGCTGACGCCGAGGCTCTCGCCGACGAACATCTCCAGGGAGGTGTTGCACTGCACGTTGCGGATGTCGAGGTTCCCCCAGTGGGTCAGCAGGTTCATGCGCCACTCGGCCAGGTCCATGGCCGGACGGTAGCCGTCGACCGCGAGCTTGCCGTAGCTGATGCTCGACGGCAGGTAGGCCCGCTTGGTGTACTCCTCGACCATGCGGTGCCCGTTGAAGACCGGCCCCAAGGATTTGAGGGCCTGCTTCATCTTCTGCACCCAGCGCCGCGGGAAGGAGCCCTGGGCCCGGTCGTAGAAGAGCGGGATGAGATCCTTCTCCAGGATGTTGTAGAGGGTCTGGCTCTCGACGAAATCCTGGTATTCCACGTCGTCGTATTCCTCGGCGTTGCCGATGGCCCAGCCCACGCTGTTGTCGGGCCGCCAGGCCTCGTCCCACCAGCCGTCCAGGGTGCTCAGGTTCAGCACGCCGTTGGCCATGGCCTTCATGCCGCTGGTTCCGCAGGCTTCCAGGGGACGGCGCGGGTTGTTCAGCCACACGTCGCAGCCCTGGACCAGATAGCGCGCGACCTGCATGTCGTAGTCCTCGAGGAAGACCATGGACAGGCGGCACTCGCTGGACTGGCAGAGGCTGACGAGGTCCTGGATGATCTTCTTGCCCTCGTTGTCGCGGGGGTGCGCCTTGCCCGCGAAGACGAATTGCACGGGCCGGGCGGGATCGGCGACGAGGCGCTTGAGGCGATCGGCGTCCTTGAGCAGCAGGTAGGCCCGCTTGTAGGAGGCGAAACGGCGGGCGAAGCCGATGGTCAGGGCCTCGGGGTTCAGCACGTTGTCCGCAACCTCGAGCTCCCAGCTCCGGCCGCCCCGTGACATGATCTGCTGCTGGAGCCGTCGCCGCACGAAGTCGACGAGCCGCTCGCGCAGGCGTTCGTGGGTCCGCCACAGCTCGATGTCGGGGATGGACCCGAACTTCTCGCCCACGCGCTCGCAGTCCGGGTCCTCGCGCCAGGACTGGCCGAGAAAGCGGTCGTAGAGCACGGACATCTCCGGGGCCACCCAGGTCGGGAAGTGGATGCCGTTGGTCACGGAGCCGATGGGCACGTCCTCCTCGGGGTACTGGGGCCAGACCTTGGACCACATGTGGCGCGAGACCTTGCCGTGCAGGCGGCTGACGCCGTTGTTGAAGCGCGACAGGCGCAAGGCCAGCACCGTCATGCAGAAATGCTCGGCGTCGTTGCGGGTGTCTTCGCGTCCCAGGGCCAGGAAGACCTTCCAGGACAGGCCGAGGTCCGACGCGTACTCCTGGAAGTACCTGGACATGAGCTCGGGCGGAAAGCGGTCGTTGCCCGCGGGAACCGGCGTGTGGGTGGTGAAGACCGAACTCTGGGCCACGACCTCCAGGGCCGCCTCGAAGGACAGGTTGCGGTCGGCCATCAGGGCGCGGATGCGTTCCAGACCGGCGAAAGCCGAATGCCCCTCGTTCATGTGGATGACCCGCGGTGAAAGGCCCAGGGCCCCCAGGGCCTTGATGCCGCCGATGCCCAGCAGGTACTCCTGCATGAGCCGCATCTCCAGGTCCCCCCCGTACAGCTGGGAAGTCAGTTCCCTGCGCTCCGGGGAATTTTCGGGAAGGTTGGTATCCATGAGATAGAGGGGCACCCGCCCCACTTCCACGCGCCAGATGCGGAAATAGAGGGGCTTGCCCTGCATGTAGATGCGCACCTTGAGGGGGCATCCGTCGGTGTCGAGAACCGGGAAAAGGGGCATCTGCTCGAAATCGTTGGCCTGATACCGCTCCTGCTGCCAGCCGTCGTGGGTCAGGTACTGCCGGAAGAAGCCCCTTTGGTAGCACAGGCCGATGCCCACCAGGGGAATGTTCAGGTCGCTGGCCGACTTGAGATGGTCACCGGCCAGGACGCCGAGGCCCCCGGAATAGACGGGCAGGCACTGGGCCAGGCCGTATTCGGCGCTGAAGTAGGCCACGACGGGCCCCTCCTCCTGCGCTTCGAGGCCCGTCATGGGCCCGCGCCGGGACACGTACTTCTCGAACCCCGCCACAATGGTTGACAGACGATCCAGAAAGAATTCATCCTCCCCCAGTTCTTCCAGAGTGCTCTGGGGCAAGTGGTTCAGAAACCAGACCGGGTTGTGCTCGCTCTTCTCCCACAAGTCCCTGTCGATCTGGGCGAAGAGGTCCTCGATCTCGTGCTGCCAGGAGAAATAGAGATTGGCGGCCAGCCGCTTGAGGGGCTGGAGCTTCTCAGGAAGCTTGGGTACGACCGTATACACATGCATTGGCTGCATAATTCCCCCGTATTGAAAATGTGACGCGTTCCTGCATGCGTCCGCTTCGACTGCTAGCATGCCAAGGAGAAGAAATGAATCCCTGTGCCGGAAATGTCACGGTTGAGGTCAAAGTCCGTTTCCTTTCGGAAACCTGCCCGCCGGAGAAGTTCGCCTACGCCACTGAGGGCTCGGCGGGCATCGATCTGCGGGCCTGCATGGCGGAAGCCGAGGTCAAAATTCCCCCGGGGGGACGGCACCGATTCCCCACGGGCATCGCGGTGGAATGCACGATGCCGGGAGTGGCCGGCTTTGTCTATTCCCGCAGCGGGCTGGGCACCAAGGACGGGCTCGTGGTCAGCCAGGGCGTGGGCGTCATCGATCCCGACTATCGCGGCGAGATCCTGGTCAGCCTGCTGAACACCTCGGACCAGACCCGCACCGTGACCCGCGGCCAGCGCATCGCCCAGCTCGTGTTCCAACCCATCGTCCGGGCCCTCATCGTTGCCGAGCAGTCCCTCACGGAGACCTCCCGCGGCGCCGGAGGATTCGGGCACACAGGTTCCCTCTGACATCATCACCAGGAGTGCGACATGAATTCCGAAGAAATACAGAAATGCGACGCGGCGGCCCTCTGCCGGACCTATGCACGCTACCCCCTGGCCGTCAACCGCGGACAGGGCACCAGGCTCTTCTCCCCCGAAGGCAAGGTCTACACCGACCTGCTGGCCGGCATAGCCGTCTGCAACCTGGGACATTCCCACCCCGAACTGGTGGATGTCATCTGCGCGCAGGCCAAGAAGCTCATCCACGTCTCCAACCTCTTCTACCAGGAGGAGCAGGTCGAACTGGCCAAGAAGCTTCTCGGGACGTGCCACCTCGAACGCGTCTTCTTCTGCAACTCCGGGGCCGAGGCCAACGAGGGCGCCATCAAGCTGGCCCGGCGCTACATGCGCGAGGGACGGGGCCAGGAGCGCTACGAGATCATCACCGTCACGGGCTCCTTCCACGGCCGGACCCTGGCCACCCTCACGGCCACGGGCCAGGACAAGATCAAGACCGGCTTCGGCCCCCTGCCCGAAGGGTTCGTGACCGTTCCCTTCGGTGATCTGGAGGCCATGAAGGCCGCCATGAACGACCGCACGGCCGCCGTGCTCATCGAGATGATCCAGGGCGAAGGCGGGGTCAAACCGCTGCCCGAGGACTATGCCCGGGGGTTGGCCGCCCTGTGCTCCGAGCGGGGCGTGCTGCTCATGATCGACGAGATCCAGACGGGCGTTGGCCGCACCGGAAAATTCTGGGCCCACCAGCATCTGGGCCTGCGGCCCGACGTGGTCACCGTGGCCAAGGGGCTGGCCGGCGGCCTGCCCATGGGCGCGGTCATGTGCACCGAGGAGGTCTCCAAGGGCTTTCCCCCCGGCAGCCATGGCACGACCTTCGGCGGCAACGCACTGATCTCGGCCGTGGCGAAGAAGGTCATCGAGATCATCGAGCGCGACGATCTCTGCGGTCGCGCGGCACAGCTGGGCGAACACCTCCGCGGCAGGCTCGCGGCCGTCAGGGAGAGGTTCCCGGAGCGCATCGCCGACGTGCGCGTGCACGGAATGATGGTCGGCATCGAACTGACCGCCCCCGGGGCGGACGTCTGGAGGGCGCTGCTGGACAAGGGTTTCGTCCTCAACCTGACCCAGGATACTGTCCTGCGCCTGCTCCCACCGCTGGTCATCACCGAGGAGGAGCTTGACGCCTTCGCAGACGCCCTGGAATCCGTCCTGGCCACAGCCTGATTTTCAAAATTGTCACCGATTCGGCCAAGGAACTCCGGCTCCTTGGCCTTTTCTTTACGCCCTGCCCGAAGAACCAGCCACAACACCTTGACATTCCAGGAGTCCACAATCCCGGACCTCGCCCCATCCACCGGCTGAAAAACATCCCGAACGGCTTTCCACCGCGCTGATTTGACAAAAAAGCCATGGCCAAATAGGGTTTCTTGCTTCCATCGTTGCCCCTGGGCATCGCCAAACCGCATCAACCCCGATCACGACAGGACCCATGCATGCCCATGATCGAATTCCGCAATGTCAACAAATGGTTCGGTGACTTTCACGTCCTGAAGAACATCAACGAGACCGTGGAGAAGGGAGAGGTGCTGGTCATCTGCGGGCCCAGCGGATCCGGCAAGTCCACCCTCGTGCGCTGCGTGAACCGCCTCGAGGACGTGGACAACGGCGAGATCGTCATCAACGGCCGCGACATCACGGACAAATCCCAGGACCTGAACGCCCTGCGCGCCGAGATCGGCATCGTCTTCCAGCAGTTCAATCTCTATCCTCATCTGACGGTGCTCAAGAACATCACCCTGGCCCCCATGAAGGTCAAGAAGGTCTCCCAGGACGAAGCCGAGAAGACCGCCCTGCGCCTCTTGGACCGGGTGGGAATCGGCAACCAGGCCCACAAGTACCCCGTGGAGCTGTCGGGCGGCCAGCAGCAGCGCGTGGCCATCGCCCGGGCCCTGGCCATGCAGCCCCAGATCATGCTCTTCGACGAGCCCACCTCGGCCCTGGACCCGGAAATGATCAACGAGGTGTTGAACGTCATGAAGAACCTGGCCCGCGACGGCATGACCATGCTCTGCGTGACCCACGAAATGGGCTTCGCCCGCGAGGTGGCCGACCGCGTCATCTTCATGGACCACGGCGAAATCCTGGAGCGCGGCACACCGGAACATTTCTTCACCAATCCGGAGCATGAGCGGACCAAGGCGTTCCTGAGAGAAATTCTCTAGACCCATAAAACCTGCAACGTGAGGAAAGTGTCATGACGAAAATGTGGAAAGTGGCATTGTTGATGGTTGTCGCCTCGTTCTTCCTGGGCCTGCCCGGCGCCTTCGCCGGCAAACTGGACGACATCAAGGCGCGCGGAACGCTGATCGCCGGCGTCAAGGACTCCCAGCCGCCCTTCGGCTACGTCGACGAGAACACGAAGCAGCTCGTCGGCTTCGAACCCGACATCTGCGCCGCCCTGGCCGCCAAGCTCGGCGTCAAGCTTGAACTCAAGCCCATAACATCCGCCACGCGCATCCCCATGCTGGAGCAGGGCGCCATCGACCTGATCGCGGGGACCATGACCCACAAGATCGAGCGCGAAGAGAAGGTCGACTTCTCCATCACGTATTTCCCGGCCGCCCAGAAGCTCCTGGTCAAGAAGGACTCGGGCATCAAGTCCGTGGCCGACCTGGCCGGCAAGAAGGTCGGCTCGGCCAAGGGTTCCACCTCCGAGCAGAACGTCAAGAAGGCCCAGCCCGCCTGTGAAGTCGTGTCCTTCGAGACCTACCCCGAGGCCTTCCTGGCCATGAAGCAGGGCAAGGTCGTGGCCGTGACCACCGACGCCCCCATCCTTCTGGGCATCCGCAACTCCGACGAGAACCCGGACAACTTCGCCATCGTCGGCGAGGACATCGCCGCCGAGCCTTACGGCATCGGCCTGCCCGAGAACGACTCCGACTTCCGCGACTTCGTGAACATCACCCTCATGGAGATGTGGAAGTCCGGCGAATACCAGAAGCTCTACGACAAGTGGTTCGGCGAGAAGACCAAGTTCTACATCCCGCTGACCTGGCAGATGGAAATCTGGCCCTAAGCGGCAATTCCCGACGAAGAGTGCGGCCATCCCAGACGGGGTGGCCGCATCCCCACGATCACCCCGAGACCCGCACAGGCGCGCATGAATTACAAGTTCAACTGGGCACTCATCTTTTCCGGCGAATACGGCAGGTGGTTCATCGACGGCCTGTCCGTGACCCTGCAGCTATCAGGGCTGTCCATCATCCTGGCTCTGCTCATGGGCACGCTCCTGACCGTGATGCGCCTTTCCAGGGTCAAGCCGCTGGTCTGGTTCTCGGTGGGCTACATCGAGTTTTTCCGCAACACGCCCTTGGTGGTCCAGATATTCTTCTGGTACTTCGGCTCGGACCCCATGCTGCCCGGTTTCTTCAAGGAATGGCTCTACAGGCAGAACATCGAGTTCGCCACCGGCGTCATCGCCCTGAGCACCTACACCGCGGCCTTCATCGCCGAAGAGCTGCGCTCGGGCATCCTGTCGATCCCCAAGACCCAGCTCGAGGCCTCGCGGGCCACCGGCCTGACATTCATGCAGGCCATGGGGTACGTCATCCTGCCCCAGGCCTTCCGGATCATCATTCCGCCGCTCATCAGCCAGTTTTTGAACCTCATCAAGAACTCCTCCCTGGCCATGACCATCGGCGTCATGGAGTTGACCTACATGGCGCGGCAGGTGGAGGCCCACACCTTCCACGGCTTCGAGGCCTTCACCGTCTCGACGCTCATGTACCTGTCCCTGTCGCTTCTGATCTCCCTCGCCATCAACCAGTACAATAAACGCTGCCTGCGCGTGAGCAGCCGCTAGGAGGGAGGCATGGACGCATTCGTGACCTGGTTCGTCGGCCTCTTCTCCAACTGGGGAGTGGTCTGGAGGAATTTCGACTACCTGCTCTTCGGGGCCTATCCCCAGGGCCCCCTGGGGGGCTTGGCCATGAGCATCATCATGGCGGTCATCGGCATCTTCGGCGC
>DPKT01000149.1:299-550 GCA_003542385.1 Desulfomicrobium sp. | reverse complement strand
GAGACCGAGAGCGCCATCGCGGCCTTCATCGTCTTCACGGGGGCCTATGTGGCCGAGATCGTCCGCGCCGGCGTCCTGGCCATCCCCAAGGGGCAGATGGAAGCCGCCCGCGGTTCGGGCCTGTCCCACGTCCAGGCCATGACCCACGTCATCCTGCCCCAGGCCCTGCGGAACATGATCCCGTCCTTCGTCAACCAGTTCGTGTCCCTGACCAAGGATACGTCCCTGGCCATGATCATCAACGTCAACGA
>DPKT01000149.1:0-123 GCA_003542385.1 Desulfomicrobium sp. | reverse complement strand
TCCTTCGCCCCCGAGTTGGACGACCTCGTCACCGCCCTGCTGTACATGCACACGCCCTGGGGCTGGCAGGACGAGGGCTTGCGAAACGGCCTGCGCCTGCTGACCGTACATTTCGACCGGCCC
>DPKT01000292.1 GCA_003542385.1 Desulfomicrobium sp. | reverse complement strand
ACGCCCCTTCGCCGAGTCGGATGCGCAGGGCGCGCAGCTCGTCTTCGCCTGCACTTCCAGCCGCGAGGTCAACGCCCTGGTCGGCGAGGTCTGCCGGCAAAAGGGCGTGCTGTGCAACATGGCCGACGCCCCCGAGGCGGGCAGCTTCGTCCTGCCGGCCAGCGTCACGCGCGGGGACCTGACCATCACCGTATCCACGGGCGGCGCGAGCCCGGCCCTGTCCCGGGTCATCCGTCAGGACCTGGAAGCCAGATACGGAGAGGAATACGACGCCCTGACACGCCTGATGGCTGGGATCAGGGCCGAGCTGCTGGAACTGGGCCGCCCCAGCAACGAGAACCGGGAGGTTTTCAGGGCCCTGGCCACCTCCCCCCTGGCGTCGCTGATCAAGGCCAAGGACCGGGACGCATGCCTGGAACTGCTCCGGGCCGTGCTGCCCGCCCCCCTGCACCCCAGAATCGGAGAATGGTGCGATGACTGCATCCCGACTGTTTGACCTGCTCATTGCGCTCCTTTACCTGACCGGCTCCGTCAGCTACCCGCTGGGCCTGGTCCTGCGACGCCCGATCCTGAAGAAAGCGGCCGTCTGGACCTCCGTGGCCGCCTTCGCCCTGCATACCGTGGACCTCGGGGTCCGCTTCGTCGAGATCGGCGCGGCCAGCCTCCAGCACGGCCAGTTCTACATGAGCTTGCTGGCCTGGTTCGTGGTCCTCATCTTCTTCATCCTCTGGCGGCGCCTCAAGCACGACTTCCTGGCCATGATCACCGCGCCCCTGGCCCTAGTCCTCTTTTCCTCGTCCCTGGCCGTGCGCACCCAGGTCCTGGCCGTGCCCGAACATTTCAGCGCCCTGTGGTTCAGCCTGCACGTGGGCACCATCTTCGTCTCCCTGGGCCTCATCACCATGGCCTTCGGCGCGGGGGTAGCCTATCTGCACCTGGAGAAGATCATCAAGACCAAGGCCAAGATGCCCGGCTTCTCCAAGGACCTCCCCTCCCTGGAGACCTTCGACCGCGCCAACCACTGGGCCGTGTCCGTCGGCTTCCCGCTCTACACCATCAGCGTCATGTCCGGCTTCCTGTGGGCCTCCTTCACCTGGAAGAAGATCATCAGCTGGGACCCCAAGGAACTCATCACCATCGTCATATGGATCATCTTCGCCGTGCTCTTCCACCAGCGCACGGCGCTGGGCTGGAGGGGCCGGAAGCCCGCCAGGACGGCCATCGTCCTCTTCGCGCTGTGTCTCGTGTCTCTGGTCGGGGTCAACTTCCTGCTGCCCACGCACCACAGTTTCCGCCCGTAATCATCAGGAAAGACCGCAACCGAACATGAATCAGGAAATCTATCTCGTCGGACTCAATCACAAGACCGCAGGCGTGGACATCCGTGAGCGCTTCGCCCTGACCGACTGCGACCCCGCGGCCACGGGCCTGGTCAGCGACACGGGCGCCGTGTCCGAAGCCATGATCCTCTCGACCTGCAACCGCGTGGAGTTCCTCGTTGTCGGCGACAGCGCGGCGGACATCCGCGCCAAGGTGCTGCGCTTCTGGGCCGACCACTGCGGGCAGCCCCAGGCCGATCTGGAGAACCACACCTACTGCCACGTCGGCGACAAGGCCGTGGACCACCTCTTCACCGTGGCTTCCAGCCTCGATTCCATGATCCTGGGCGAACCCCAGATCCTGGGACAGCTCAAGACCGCCTACCGCAAGGCCGTGGAGAACGGCGCGGCCAGGGTCATCGTCAACCGCCTCCTGCACAAGGCCTTTTCCGTGGCCAAGCGGGTCCGCACCGAGACGGCCATCGCCTCCAGCGCCGTATCCATCAGCTACGCGGCCGTTGAGCTGGCCCGAAAGATCTTCTCGGACTTGACCAACCACCGGGCCCTGCTCATCGGCGCCGGCGAGATGGCCGAGCTGGCCGCCACGCACCTGCTCTCGGCCGGCGTGCGCGACATCACCGTGGTCAACCGCACCCAGGCCCGCGCCGCGGAACTGGCCAAGCAGTTCAACGGCCGGTCCATGCCCTTCGAGGAGCTGCACCAGGCCCTGCTGGAAACGGACATCGTCATCAGCTCCACGGGTTCCCCCACGGCCATCATCCGCGCCAGGGACATGAAGGAGGTTCTGCGCCTGCGCCGCAACCGGCCCATCTTCTTCATCGACATCGCCGTGCCCCGCGACATCGACCCGGACATCAACGGCCTCGACAACGTCTACCTCTACGACATCGACGACCTGAAGGAGGTGGTGGAGGAGAATCTGGCCGGGCGCCAGCAGGAGGCCAACAAGGCCCGCGGCATCGTGGCCGAGGAGGTCGGGGCCTTCATGCGCTGGCGCGACGGCCTGGCCCTGCAGCCGACCATCGTCGCCCTGCTGGACCAGGGCGAGCGCATCGCCCGCAAGGAGCTGCGCAAATCCATCAAGCAGCTCGGACCCGACCCTGACCCGCAGATGGTCGCGGTCCTCGAACGCCTGGCCCTGTCCCTGTGCCACAAGATTTACCACGAACCCATCAGCTACCTCAAACGCCGCTCCCAGGAGGAAGGCTCGGCCCAGCGCTTCATCCACAACGCCCGCCGCATCTTCAACCTCGACGAGGAGACCGTGCCCGCGGAGGCCCACCTGGACCGCAAGAGCGGCGGCAAATAAGGATTCATCGCATGCGCTCCTTCCTCATCGAAGAAATCACGCCGCAGGACATGGAAAAGCTCGAAAACTGGCTCAAGGAACAGGAGCTGCAGAGCATCGAGCACCTCTATCACTTCAACCTGCCCCCACGGCTCCTGACCCCCACGCAGCAGGAGCACGAGCCCCAGTGCGGCCCCTTCTACATGGCCGTGGAGACTGGCCGGGACTGGGTCAAGCTCGAGCTCCTGGTGCGGGCCAAGCGTATCCTGCGCTGCGCGTGCATCGCCTACGCCACGCCCGAACAGCAGGAGCACATGATCTCCTATCTGGAAAACCTGCTCAAAGACCTGAACATCCCCCTCTGAGGCCGCCGTGCGTCTGCAGGACCTCCCCCGCCCCCTGGCCCGGCGCTGCCTTGGCCTGCCGCGCTTCTGCCGGGACAGCCTCGGCGTGGACATCCGGGGGAAGAGCCTGGTCGTGGCCTACTCCACCGGGCTTGACTCGACGGCGCTGCTGCACATCCTGCATCTGCTGTCCCGACCGCTCGGGCTGACCCTCACGGCCGCCCACGCCCATCACGGCCTGCGCCCGGAATCCGACGAGGAACTCGAACACGCCCGCACGACCTGCTCCAGACTCGGCGTCACGTTGGAGACGGCCCGGCTGGACGTGCCCTCGGCCATGCGTCCCGGCGGGCCAGGACTGGAGGAGTGCGCCCGGAACCTGCGCTACGCATTCCTGGAGTCGGTCCGCACGCAGTGCGGGGCGGATTTCGTGGTCACGGCCCACCACGCCGATGACCTGGCCGAGGACATCCTCATGCGCCTGGTGCGCGGCACGGGCTG
>DPKT01000093.1 GCA_003542385.1 Desulfomicrobium sp. | reverse complement strand
GTCTTCGGCTTCATCGCCGGCCGCACGGCCCCTCCCGGCAAGCGCCTGGGCCACGCCGGGGCCATCCTCGAAAAGGGCTCCGGCGGCATCGAAGCCAAGCTGCGCGCCATGGCCGACTCGGGCTTCCACCTCATCGACGACCTGGACCAGATCGCTCCGGCCGTGGGGAAGGTTCTCTAGCTCCACCTTCGCGTCTGCAACGAAAAACGCCCGCCGCCCCGGCACGTTCCGGGACGGCGGGCGTCTTGTTTCTGCGGCCGCGGCCAGCCCCTATCCCCCGCCCTCCACGGGCTTGAATCTGGCCCCGACCAGCGTGGCCAGGATCACCAGCGCCGTGGAGATGAAGATCATCATGATGCCCAGTGCCGAAAGCCTGCCCCACAGCCCGTCCTCGGCGAAGCGCAGGATCTGCACCGCCAGGACCTCCGTGCCTGGCCTGGACAGGACCACCGACAGGGTCAGTTCGCGCACGAACATGGTGGCCATGAGGATCCAGCCCGAGACCATGCCCGGCACGAGCAGGGGGATGATGATGCGGCGCATGGTCGTCATGCGGCTGGCGCCGCAGACCAGGGACGACTCCTCCAGGTGGCTGTGGACCTGGATGAAGGCGCTGGCCATGGGTCGGATGCCGTAGGGCAGATAGGTGGCGATGTAGCCGATGAGCAGGGCCCAGATGGTGGCGTAGAGCGGCGTGCGCACGAAGAACCACATGAAGCCCACGCCGATGACGATGCCGGGGAAGGAGAAGGACAAAAAGCTCAGGGATTCGAGGAAGCCCGAGGCCCGGGTCCTGATCTTGACGATGGTGTAGGCCACGAAGACCGAGAGGGCCACGCCCAGTGTGGCCCCGCCCACGCCGAGGTAGAGGCTGTTCTTCAGGGACAGCAGGGAGATGGGGTCCTTCAGAACCTCGATCCAGTGCTTCCAGCTCATGAGGGAGAAGGCCCGGGCGCTTGGCACCATGGAGTACGGCACCAGCGAGGTGTAGAAGAGCACGGCCACGGGCAGAACGATGAGCACGAAGGACAGAAGCGCCACCACGGCAAAGAGCGGGTACCTGGCCGCCTTGAGGGGGATGACCGTGGGGCGGTAGCCGCGGCTCGAAATGGTCACGAACTTCTCGCTCTCGGCCGTCAGGGCGCGGTAGACGAAGATCAGCGTGATGGACGCGGCCAGGACGCTCATGCCCACTGCCGCCGCCTTGCCGTAGTCCGTGGAGAAGCCCGTGGCGATCATCTGGTAGAGGTGCGTGGCCAGGACGTAGACCCGGCCGGGCATGCCGATGACCGACGGCACGGCGAAGGACGCCAGGCTTCTGACCACGCCGAGGATGAAGGCCGCCAGGATGGCCGGCCGCAGCACCGGCAGGGTCACGCGCAGCAGGGTCCGCCACGGCCCAGCGCCGCAGACCTTGGACGACTCCTCCAGGGCCACGTCGAAGGAGGCCATGGCCGGCGCGATGATGAGGTAGGCGATGGGCAGGTCCAGGAGCCCCTCCACCAGGATCATGCCCCACAGGGAATAGATGTTCAAAGGCGCGTGATCGAGAAAGAAGGCCTGCTTGAGCACCAGGTTGATGAGCCCGTTGGAGGGGTTCAAGAGCAGCGCCCAGCTCACGGAAAAGAGGATGTGCGGGATCATCATCGGAATGATGGAGATGATCCGGAACATGAACTTGCAGGGGATGTCCGTGCGGTTGTTCAGGTAGGCCAGGAACAGGGCCAGCCCCGTGGCCAGGGTCGAGGAGCCGAGGACGAAGACCACTGTGTTGAGGATGATCTGTCCCAGGGCAGGGTCCGTGTAGGCGTCCACATACTTCTGCACGGTGAAGCTGCCGAAGGCCGTGAGGCCCTCGGAAAAGCTGCCGAGCACCAGCATGACCACCGGGCAGACGGTCAGGACGCCGACGATGAGAATCAGGGAAATGGTCAGTTTGGATCGGCTGGAGTCCATGCCCACCCCCTCAGGCGCCGACCAGCATGCAGTGGGCCGGGTCCAGGGTGAAATGCAGAGGGTCCCCTTCCTGGATGCGGGTGTCGGCATCCACCTTGGCCAGCAGGCGCTCGCCCCCGGCCGTGAGTTCCATCTCGAAGGCCTCGCCGATGAAGACCAAGGTGTCGACCTTGCCGCGGACCGTATTCGTCCCGCCCTCCCCTTCCCCGGGCACGACGCGGATAAACTCGGGGCGGATGCACAGGGTCACTTCGGAACCCACGGCGAAATCCCGCTTATGGCAGATGATGCGGCCAAGGGGGCTCTCGACCACGGTCGAACCGTCCTGCTGGCTCGCGACCCTGGCCGGGATCAGGTTGGCCCGGCCGATGAAGTCGGCCACGAAGCGATGGTCCGAGTCGAAATAGATCTTCTGCGGGGAACCCTGCTCGATGATCCGGCCGGCGCGCATGACGGCGATGGAGTCGGACAGGGCCAGGGCCTCGATGCGGTCGTGGGTCACGTAAACGGCCGTGATGGACAGTTCCGTCAGGAAGGTGCGCAGCTCCTTGCGCGTCTCCTCCCGCAGCTTGGCGTCGAGGTTGCTCAGGGGCTCGTCGAAGAGGATGACCTTGGGCTCCGCCACCAGTGCCCGGGCAAGGGCCACGCGCTGCTGCTGACCGCCCGAGAGCTTGGTGGCCGGGCGTTTCTCGAAGCCTTCCAGCTGCACGAATTTGAGGGTCTTTTCGACCTTCTCGCGCATGACGTCCCTGGGCGTCCCCCTGGTCTGCAGGGGATAGGCCACGTTGTCGAAGACGTTCATGTGCGGCCAGATGGCGTAGGTCTGGAAGACCATGCCGAGCCCGCGCCGCTCCGTGGGCACGAAGATGCCCTTGTCACTGGACCAGACCACGTCGTCGCCGATGGATATCTCGCCGGCATCGGGCGACTCCAGTCCGACGATGCAGCGCAGCAGGGTCGTCTTGCCGCAGCCGCTGGGGCCAAGGAGGGTGAAAATCTGGTTGGCCGGGATGGTCAGGTCCACATTGTCCAGAGCCTTTATGGTCTTGCCCTCGGAAAAGTAGTGCTTGCTGACGCCTCGGATTCGAATCTCCATGATGTGATCCCGTTCGCCACAGGCCGGTGCGCGTCCGGTCCGGCGGTGCTCAAGTTCAGGTTGAAGGGGGCGGGGTCTTCCGCGGAAAAGTCGGGGCACGGCCGCCCGGATTTGGGTTCCGGGCGGCCGCCGGTTGATCACTGCACTTCGAATATGGTCTGAAACTCGGCTCCCCACTTCTGGATTTCCTCGTCGGAAAGCTCCCGGATGGGGCGCACGTCGGCCTTGTCCATGCCGTCGATGGGCGGGAACACTCCGGGGGCCAGGACATACTCGCCCACGTCCTTGGCCAGGACGCCCATGGCCTTCTGGGACAGCCAATAGTCCACGAAAAGCCTGGCGGCGTTGGGGTGCGGGGCCTTGGAGGTCACGGCGATGGCGCGGGGCGTGCCGAAGAGAGGCTCCTCGACGCGGGCCCAGTCCAGCGGGGCCGGGGCCTTGGTGATGATGTACTTAGGCATGGAGATGGCGATGAGCTTCTCGCCGCTCTCGACCGGGGCCGGCGTGGGCCCGAAGGAGGCCACGAACATGGGCTTGTTGGCTGCAAGGCCCTTCAGGAAGGCCCGCCACTCCTCCTCGCTCTTGAACACGTTGTCCTTGAGGCCCACCAGCCAGGAGATGGTCGTGGCGTGGTTGGCCGGGTTGGCCATGACGATCTTGTCCTTCCACTTGGGGTCGGCCAGGTCGGCGTAGCGCTTGGGCACGTCGGCCGGCTTGACCAGCTCCTTGTTGTAGACGAGGCCGACGTACTCGATGCCGAAGAGCTGGATGGAGTCGTCCTTCCTGGTCCACTCGGCATAGCCGGCGGCCGCCGGGGAGCTGTAGGGGGCCAGCACGCCCTTGGCCTTGAGGATTTCAAGAACCGGGAGCGGCCCCTGCACCACGTCGGCCATGAGCTTGCCCGCCTCGAACTCAGTCATGACAGTGGCCACGAACTTCGAGGTGGATATTCTCGTGTACTGCCCCTTGACCCCGGTATCGGCCTCGAAGGCCTCCATGATGGGCTCCACCGATGTGATGTTCGCGTAGAAAGCCGCCGAGCCCTCGGCCTTTGCCTTGGCGGCAACATCCTCCGCGGCCTGGGCCGCCAGGGCCGTACCGAGCAGCAGTGCGAGCACAACCACCAATCTCTTCATCAACGCATCCTCCTTCGGGCTCCACATGGCCCTGTGTTACGGGATTGTGACACAAGAATGACAATTATGTGGCAGAAACTAGCCCACGGGATAGGTGCTGTCAACGCGCAAATGCCGGAACTGTCCTGCTTTCCATTTTAATATCAGGATGTTAAAATAGAAACATCTCCAATATTCAAAAATTGGTTCACCGTGCCCTCCAGCGTGCCAAAAATTTCTGGCTGACTTGGGGGTTCTGAACAGACGGGCTTCGCAAAACCAAGAACCTTGATTCCGGCAATCTCATCAAACTGCCCTACGAATATCTGCCTCTGATTACACATCAAACCGTCTGTCACGGCGTGGCCGTAACACATAGGTTCCATGAGGTCCCGCAATCGCGAAACGCGGGAGCATCGGCAACCGGATATGAAATCCTTCGTTCCCCCCAAAAACATTCCATTGACGGAATATCTCGACATGGCTACTCGTCAACATATCTGGGACGTCGAGTACACGGACGAATTCGGAGCATGGTGGCACACCCTGCCCGAAACCGAACAGATAGCCGTCGACGCGTCCGTGCGGCTCCTCGAACTATTCGGCCCGGCGCTGAATTTTCCTCACTCAGCCGCAGTGAACGGCTCACGACACGGGCATCTGCGGGAGTTGCGGACGCAGTGCGGAGGACGACCCTTAAGGACGCTGTATGCCTTCGATCCCCGCAGGACAGCCATACTGCTCATCGGCGGGGACAAGACGGGAAACGACCGGTGGTACGAAACCCACATCCGCAAGGCCGACGCGCTGTACGACGAACATCTCCGACAACTCCGGAAGGAAGGTTTGCTCAATGGCTAAAAAATTCGCATCATTGCGCGAGGCCATGTCGGCCCAGGCCCGAGAGCAGTCCCGCGCCCTGGCCGACAGGATGCTCAAGGACATGCCCCTGCATGAACTTAGGCAGGCCCGCGGCCTGTCGCAGCAGGACCTGGCGAAACTCCTGAACGTTCAGCAGCCGGCCATCGCCAGGCTGGAGCGACGGACGGACATGTACCTCTCGACGCTGCGCGGCCATATTCAAGCCATGGGCGGCGAACTGGAAATTCTGGCCAAATTTCCCGACGGCGTAGTTCGCATCACGAATTTTTCCACCCTCGACGAAAAGGATACCGCTCCTCGCTGAGAATCAGCCCCACGTCCCGCAAAAATGCGAAAGCCCCGGCCGGATGACTCCGGTCGGGGCTTTCGCGTCATGACGAGCGGGGGGGCTTCAGCGGCCCACGCAGAAATACGCGAACCCCTCCGCCGCCATGAGGGCCGGGGAGTAGAGGTTGCGGCCGTCGAAGAGGATGGGGGCCGAGAGGCCCTTCCTGATCTTGCCGAAGTCGGGGTTGCGGAACTGGTTCCACTCCGTGACCACGGCCAGGGCCGCTGCTCCTTCCAGGGCCTCGTACTGGTCGTCGCAGATCTCGACCAGGGGGTTGTCCTGCAGGATGCGGCGGGCGTTTGTGCCGGCCACGGGGTCGAAGGCGCGGATCTTCATGCCCAGGGCCGTCAGGTGGCGGATGAGCTCCAGGGACGGAGCCTCGCGCATGTCGTCGGTATTGGCTTTGAAGGCCAGGCCCCACAGGGCCAGGGTCTTGCCGGCCACGCCGCCCTGCTCGGCGAAGTAGGCCTCGACCTTGCGGGCGATGACGGTCTTCTGGCGGTCGTTGACCTCGTCCACGGCCGAGAGGAGCTGCGGCTCGTAGCCCGCGCCCTTGGCCGTGCCGATGAGGGCCTTGACGTCCTTGGGGAAGCAGGACCCGCCGTAGCCCACGCCCGGGTAGATGAACTGGTAGCCGATGCGGTGGTCGGCGCCGATGCCGTGGCGAACGTCGCGCACGTCTGCCCCGACCTTCTCGCAGATGTTGGCGATCTCGTTGATGAAGGAGATCTTGGTGGCCAGCATGCAGTTGGCGGCGTACTTGGTCATCTCGGCGCTGCGCACGCCCATGACGATCATCTTCTCGCGGCTGCGGGCGTAGGGGGCGTAGAGGGTCTTCAGCAGTTCGGCCGTGCGCACGTTGTCCGTGCCGACGACCACGCGGTCGGGCTTCATGAAGTCGTTGACCGCGTCGCCCTCCTTCAGGAACTCGGGGTTGGAGACCACGTCGAACTCGATCTTCAGGCCCCGCCTGTCGAGTTCCTCCTGGATGATGGCCCGCACGCTGTCGGCCGTGCCCACGGGCACCGTGGATTTGTCGACGACGATCTTGTAGTCGGTCATCAGCTGCCCGACCTGGCGGGCCACCTGGCGCACGTAGCGCAGGTCCGCGCTGCCGTCCTCGCCTTCGGGCGTGCCGACGCAGCAGAAGACGAAGAGGCTGTCCTTCAGCCCTTCGGCCAGGTCCGTGGTGAAGGTCAGGCGGCCCTCCTGGGCGTTGCGGCGGACCATGGGCTCCAGGCCCGGCTCGTAGATGTGGACCTCGCCCCTCTTCAGACGCTCCACCACCTCGGGGTTGATATCGACGCAGGTCACGTTGTTGCCCATTTCGGCGAAACAGGCGGCGGAGACGAGGCCGACGTAGCCCGTCCCGACGATACATATGTTCATTGGTTCGATCTCCTTGAATGCGCCGGGGGGTCCGGGGTCAGAAACCCGAGAACCGTTTCTCCAGCATGATTTTCAGAATGGTCCGGTCGGTCTCGATCATGCCCTCGGTGCTGAGCGTGCCGATGTTCTGCATGGTCTGCTCGGGCGAGGCGCCGATGATGCCGTCCGTGTGCAGGACGTTGACGCCCTGCAGGGAAAAAAGGGCCGACTGCACGGCCGTGCCCGCGGCCGTGGCCAGCTTGAGGGAACATCCGGCCTTGGCCCCGTCGCAGATGACCCCGGCCAGGTCCTCGATGATGTTCTTGATGGCCCCGGCGATGTGCGCCAGGTTCCCGCCCAGGAGGTAGGCCACGCCGGCGCTGGCTCCGGCCCCGGCCGCCACGGAGCAACCGCAGATGGCCGAGAGGCGGCCCGTGTGGGCCTTGACGTAGGCCGTGACCAGGTGGCTCAGGGCCATGGCCTCGAGCACGGTTTTCTCGTCGCACTCGATGAAGTCTCGGATGGCCCAGATGGGCAGGATGGCCGTCAGGCCGTGGTTGCCGCTGCCGGCGGAGCTCATGGCCGGCAGCTTGACCCCGCCCATGCGCGCGTCGGACGCTGCCGAAGTCAGGATGCGCGCGGCCAGGACCATGTCGCGGCAGATGAGTTTCTGACGCACCAGACGATCCAGGGCCTTGCCGATGCCCAGCCCCGGCCCGAACTTGAGCCCGTGCTCGGCCAGGCGCATGTTGGTGCGCACGCCCTCCATGAGGAACTCGCGGTCCTCGTCGTCAAGGTCGTCCAGCAGGCGGACCAGGTCTTCGAGGGTCAGGGCCTTGATCCAGGCCTCCAGCCGCGAAACGTCGGCCCTGGCCGCGGTGCGGGGCGCGGCCTTGTCCAGGGGCAGGGACCGGCCGTCCAGGCTCACGCCGACGACGTTGTCGTGCATTTCGCGGATTACCGCCTCGGCCACGTGGGAGCCGTCGAAGACCTCGGCGCGGATGAAGAGCCCGCGCTGGTCCTGCAGCAGGTTCAGGGTCACCCCGCCGTCGCGGACCAGGGTGCGGGCGGCCTGCACGGACTC
>DPKT01000094.1 GCA_003542385.1 Desulfomicrobium sp. | reverse complement strand
CCGAAGGCCCTGACCCCGGCCAGCAGGGCCAGGTCCGCCAGGGTGCCCCGGGCGCGCACTTCGCCCTGGCTGATGATGACGACGCGGTCGGCGATGGCCTCGACCTCCTGCAGGATATGGGTGGAGAAGATGACCGTCCTGGAGGCCGCCAGTTCGCGGATGAGGTCGCGGATTTCGAGGATCTGGTGCGGATCGAGGCCCGTGGTCGGCTCGTCGAGGATGATGACCTCGGGGTCGTGGGCCAGGGCCTGGGCCAGGGCGGTGCGCTGGCGGTAGCCCTTGGACAGTTCGCCGATGGGCCGGTGGAACATGGGCGTGAGGCCCGTGCGGACCAGAACCCACTCCAGCCTCTCGCGCAGGCGCGCCCCCGAGAGGCCGCGGGCCCGGGCCACGAAGTCCAGGTACTCGCCGGTCTCCATCTGCAGGTAGAGGGGCGGGTTCTCGGGCAGATACCCGATCCTGCGGCGGACCTGCAGGGGCTCGCGCACCGTGTCGAACCCGCAGACCGTGGCCGAACCGCGAGTGGGCCGCAGGCAGGTGGTCAGTATCCTCATGACGGTGGACTTGCCGGCCCCGTTGGGGCCCAGCAGCCCCAGGACCTCGCCCTGCCGGACGTCGAAGGTGGCATCCGCCAGAGCCGTGACCGGGCCGAACTGCATGCCCAGGTGTTTTGCGTCGATCATGGCAGCTCCTTGGAATGGTTGAGGTTGTACGGCCGCCGGAAGGAGGCGGCCTCGGACACGCCTGCGCTAGAACAGAATTTCGCCTGAAATCAAGTGCGAATTTCTGCACAGGAGAACGGCGTCCTGTGCGGGAAATGTCGCATTTCATGCGCAGAAAGATGGAATCCACCGGCGCGGGTTGCAAAGCCCGGACCGGGTCGAAAAAAAATCCCCCTGCCGGGACAATCCGGCAGGGGGAACATGCGCTGGCGAAGAAGCCGCCTAGAACCCTTTCTGCCCCATGAGATGGGCCAGGTCGGCCACGCGGCAGGAATAGCCCCATTCGTTGTCGTACCAGATGAGCACCTTGGCCAGGTTGCCGCACTGCACGGTGGTGAAGTCGGCCTCGACCACGCCCGAATGCGGGTCGGCGATGAAGTCCGAGGACACCAGCGCCTCCTCGCTGTAGCCGAGGATGCCCTTCAGCTCCCCTTCGGCGGCCGCCTTGAAGGCGGCTTTCAGCTCCTCGGCCGTGGTGTCTCGCTCAAGCACGGCCACGAAGTCCACCAGGGACACGGCCGGCACGGGCACGCGCACGGAGTAGCCGTCGAAGCGGCCGGCCATCTCGGGCAGGACCTTGGCCACGGCCTTGGCCGCGCCCGTGGAGGTCGGGATCATGTTGCAGGCCGCGGCCCGGGCCCGGCGCAGGTCCTTGTGCGGCAGGTCGAGGATGCGCTGGTCGTTGGTGTAGGCGTGGACCGTGGTCAGCACGCCCTTGGCCACGCCGAACTTCGCGTGCATGACCTTGACCGCCGGGGCCAGGCAGTTGGTGGTGCAGGAGGCGTTGGAGACGATGTGGTGCTTGGCCGGGTCGTACTGCCCCTCGTTGACGCCGATGACCACGGTCAGGTCCTCGTCCTTGGACGGTGCGGTGATGATGACCTTCCTGGCCCCGGCCTCCAGGTGCTGGGCCGCCGTGGGCCCGGTGCGGAAGATGCCCGTGGACTCGATGACGATATCCACCCCGCAGGCCTTCCAGGGGATGAGCTTGGGGTCGCGCTGGGCGAAGCTCTTGATCTCCCATTCCCCGCCGACGCGGATGGTCGCGTCGTCGGCCTCGACCTCGGGGGCGAAGCGCCCGTAGGACGTGTCGTGCCGCAGCAGGTGGGCGTTGGTCCGGGTGTCGAAGAGGTCATTGATGGCCACGACTTCCAGGGTGTCGCGGTGGCGCTGCCAGATGGTTTTCAGGACCTGGCGGCCGATGCGCCCGAATCCGTTGATGCCGATGCGTGTCTTTCCCATATGCTCCCCCTAGTCCTCGAAAACCTGGTAGTCGTAGGCGTTGATCAGTTCCATCTGGCGCTTCAGGGTCTGGTGCATGCGCGCGTTCTCGATGGCGATGGCCGAGATGTTCGCGATGGCCTGCAGAAAGCCGGTCTCCTCGGGCCCGAACTCCCTGCGCTCCCCGGTGTAGACGCGCAGCACGCCGATGGGCCGGCTGCCCTCCACGAACATGGGCGCCACCAGGACCGAGGCCAGACCCTCGGCCGCGGCCTCCTTGCCGTACTGAAAACGCGGGTCCGTGCCGGCATCGGCGATCTGCACCACCTTGCCGGTGAAGGCCTCGCGGTCCAGGCCGCTCTTGGCCACCTCGACCACGCCCTTTCTGGTGTAGCGCTCGCTCAGGCCGAACTGGGCCGCCGGCTTGAGGACCTTGCCGCCGCGGTCCAGCAGGCGGATGAAGCATCCCTTCACGCCCATGGCGCGGGTGACCTGCTCCGCGATGCGGTTCAGGACCTCGCCCGGGTCGAGGCTGGAGTTCACGGTGCGGCTCACTTCATAAAAAATCTCGTAAAGACGTTTTGTACTCATGATTTCCTCCGCTGTATTCAAAGGCTTCCCCGGAGGGATACACCAGGACGGCCCGGGAGACCAACACAATTTCCCCATGACACAAACATGCAATTTGAGCGACCAAACAATGCACTCAAAAAAGCCGCTCCTTGTATTTTCCGGTCGCAGAGTATAGGACGCCGCAAAAAATCACATCGAGGAGCATTTATGGAACGCACTTTCTCCATCATCAAGCCCGACGCCATCGCCCGCAACCTGCAGGGCGAAATCATCGCCATGATCCAGAACGCCGGCCTGCGCATCATCGGCATGAAGATGATCCACTTGTCCAAGGCCCAGGCAGAAGGCTTCTACGCCGTGCACAGGGAGCGCCCCTTCTTCGGCAGCCTGACCGACTACATGTGCTCCGGACCCTGCGTGGTCATGTGCCTTGAAGGCGAGAACGCCGTGCAGAAGTACCGCGACCTGATGGGCGCCACCAACAAGGACAACGCCGCCGAAGGCACCATCCGCCGCAAGTACGCGCTGGACATCGAAAAGAACTCCTGCCACGGTTCCGATGGTCAGGACACCGCGGCCGTCGAGATCGCGTACTTCTTCAACGCTCTGGAACTGGTGGGATAATGAAACGCTTCGGGTTCATCGGACTTGGGAACATGGGTGGCGCCATCGCCCGCGGGCTGACCGCGGGAGGCGCCTTCGAGCTGCACGGCTTCGACCCCAGCGACGTCATGTGCGGCAAAAACGCCGACATCATGACCATCCACAAGACCGCGCAGGACGTGGCCGGGAATTCGGACTTCGTCCTCCTGGCCGTCAAGCCGCAGGTCATGCGGCCTGTCCTGCAGGGGCTGGCCGAGTCCCTTGGACCCGAAACGTGCCTCGTGTCCATCGCCGCCGGCGTGACCGTGGCCCAGCTGGCCGCCTGGTCGGGCGGAGCCTGCCCCGTCGTGCGAGTCATGCCCAACACTCCGGCCATGGTCGGCAAGGGCGTCTACGCCCTGTGCTTCGACCATGAAAAGATCGACGAAGCCTGCCGCCGGACCGTACTCGAAACCTTCTCGTCCATCGGCCAGGCCCACGTCCTGCCTGAGAAGCTCTTCGACGCTTACACCGGCCTCATCGGCTCGGGCCCGGCCTATGTCTACGCCTTCATGGAAGGGCTCATCGACGCCGGCGTGACCCTGGGCCTGACCAGGGCTCAGGCCACGGACATGGTCACGGGCCTGGTCGGCGGCTGCGCCCTCATGGCAGAGGCCGACGGGGCGCACCCGACGCTGCTGAAGGAAATGGTCACCTCCCCCGGCGGCACGACCATCGCAGGGCTCAACGCCCTGGACGAGCACCGATTCAAATTCGCCCTGTCCCAGGCGGTCCTGGCGGCCGCCCGGCGAAGCAGGGAACTCGCGGAGTAGGGCGGCCTGGGGCCGCCTTTTTTCATGGCCGAGACCCTGCGCAGCGCACGCATCCTCGCCCGGCCCGTGACCAACGCCGACATCCGGGCGGTGGCCGGCATCTATGGAGGCAACCGGGATCTGCTCGTCCTGCTGGACAGGGAGCACGATCCCCTCGTCCTGTCCCGGCGCTTCACGCAAGGGCTGAACCTCCCGCAAAGCGCCCCGACCGCCCGGCTTCACAACTTCCTGCTATGCGACGTCCGCACCGAGCAGCCTCTGGGCCTTTTGAGCCTGTGCATGGGCTACCCGGCCGGGGACGTCGCCTACATCGGCGAGCTGTTCCTTCACCCCCGCTTCCAGGGGGCGGGGCTCGGACGGGAAATCTGCCTGCGCCTGGAGCAGGTGTTGCGACCGGGACCGGCGAAAACTCTGCGGGTCGGCGTGGGGCTCAGAAACTGGAACGCCCTGCGGTTCTGGGTAAAGCTGGGGTTCACCCATGTCACCGGCATGAGCGGAGACCGGCATTTCAGCCCGCACGGTCACGCCTTCATCGAACTCGAAAAGAATCTCTGAACCTGTCGAATTCTGCTGCCGGGAAATTCTTGACAGACGAAGAGGCCGAGGCTAAAGGCTTTCTCCTCGGGCGATTAACTCAGTGGTGAGAGTGCCATCTTCACACGGTGGAAGTCACAGGTTCAAATCCCGTATCGCCCACCACAGACCGCAAAACCCTTCCAGGCAGCCGCCCGGAAGGGTTTTTCGCTTATGGAGCCATCATGCGCAGCACGGACGATTACGAACTTCTCGACAGCGGCAACGGGCAGAAACTGGAGCGCTTCGGCCCCGTCATCCTGGCCCGCCCCTGCGCCCAGGCCGTGTGGCAGCCGAAGCACCCGGAGCTCTGGGATTCGGCCAACGCCACCTTCGACCGCAAGGACGGGCTCAACTGGCACGGCCGCGAACGGCTGCCCGAAGAGTGGGTCGTCACGGCCCGCGGCGTGCGCATGCGCCTCTCGACCACGGACTTCGGCCATCTGGGCATCTTTCCCGAAACCCTGGACCTGTGGGAATGGATCGCCGGCAGGATCGGAGAAGCCGGGGCGCAGGGCGCCCAGCCCCCCCGTTTCCTGAACCTCTTCGCCTATTCCGGCGGCGCGACCCTGGCCGCGGCCAGGGCCGGAGGCCAGTGCTGCCACCTCGACGCATCCAAGGGCATGGTCGAATGGGCCAGGGGCAACGCGGCCCTGAACGGGCTGCAGGACGCGGGCATCCGCTTCATCGTCGACGACGTCGGGGCCTTCCTGAAGCGGGAGGTGCGCCGCGGCCGCAAGTACGACTGCGTGCTCTTGGACCCGCCGTCCTTCGGGCGCGGCAAGCGCGGCGAGCTCTACAAGGTGGAGAAGAACGTGCAGGAGACGTTGGAACTGGTCCGCCAGGTCCTGAGCGACACCCCGCTCTTCGTCCTGCTGACCTCGCACACCCCGGGCTTCACGCCCATCGTGCTGCGAAATCTCCTGGAGCAGACCTTCGGGGCGGGGGACCTGTCCTGCGGCGAGATGCTCCTGCGCGGCGGGGAAGGCGTCATGGATCTGCCCAGCGGCACCTGGGGACGGTGGGAAGCGAAGTGCTGAAGCTGGCGGACGCCTAGAGGCTCCACCAGGCCAGCGTGCTGCCAAGCACCGTCAGCGACGCTGCGGCGACCGCTGCGGCCGCCACGATGACCCTGCGCATGCGGCGGATGCCCGTAGCGGACCAGATCACCCCCTGGGGCCCCAGCGGGGGCTTGTCCTTGATTTTGCCGAAATAGCGCGTCGGGCCGCCCATGCTGACGCCGGCCG
>DPKT01000159.1 GCA_003542385.1 Desulfomicrobium sp. | reverse complement strand
GTGCAAATTTCTGGGGCCACTTCTGTGGCCAGCACGTACCCCTTGCCGTCGACCTCAATGCGGTTCAGGACGACCTGGGTGTCGATCATCATCCCGTCGCGGCGGATGTCCTTCCACTCGAACTTCTGGATGTTCCCGCGCAGGGCCTCGCTGACCTTCTTCTGCGCCATTTCGTAGGAGTTCTCCCCGTCGGGCTGGAAAAGGGGCGCGAAATCGCTCGGGAAGAACCCGATGATGTCCTCCTTCTCGCATCGCCAGATCTGGCAGGCCTCCCGGTTGCACTCGGACAGCTTCTCGTCGATGAGCAGCACGCCGTCGGACAGGCCCTGGAAGATGGCCTCGTACTTCTCCAGTTTCTTCTGCAGCCTTGCGATTGTCCTGTCCTTTTCCGCCAGGAGCCGAGCCGTGTCCTCGGGCTGGGCCGCAGGCTTCGAATCGCCGAAATGGGGGGGGTCCATGATGCCCTCGCCGGGAAACTTCAGTGAGCAGGCATTCCGGGCACGGATCTGGTCTGCCCGGAAGGTTTTTGTGTGAAGCGCCTTCATAGCGGAGGCAGGGGGGAGAATAAAGGAAGAAAGTCCGCTGCTCGAATTTCAAGGCCTTGGAAAAGCGAAAGGCCGGTTTAGCCCGGCCTTTCGCGTGCGTCGCTATTTCGCGCCGCGTTCCTTGTACCAGTCGCTGGAGTCCTCCAGGAGGCGGTTCAGTCGCTGGACCATCTTGTGCGGGTCGGCCAGGTAGCCGTCCATGAGCAGGGCGGATTCGTAGAGCTGTTCGACCACGGTGGCCACGAAGTCGTCCTGCTCGTTTTTGGCGAAGACCGAGAGGAGGTTTCTGACCAGCTTGTGGTCCTGGTTGATCTCGAAGATCTTCTTGGGGATGGACGTGTCCTTGGTCACCATCTGCATGATCTTGTGCATCTGGGACGTGGATCCGTCGGGGCTGACCAGGCAGGACGGGCTCTGGCTCAGGCGCTTGGAGATGCGGGCCTCGGTGATGCGGTCGCCCAGAATCTCCTGCACGCGCTTCAGGAAGCGGTCCATGTCCTTGGACTCCTCCGTGGTCAGTTCCTCGGGTTTGTCCTTCTTTTCCGCGCTGTCGGCGAACTTCTCGATGTTCGTGATGTCGGCGTTCTCGGTGGCCTTGAGCTCGAACTCCTTGAACTTGCGCAGGCTGTCCATGACGAACTCGTCCACGGGTTCGTAGAGGTAGATGACTTCGAGCCCCTTGGTGCGGAAGATCTCCAGGTGCGGGTTCTGCTCGATGGCCTCGCGGCAGGGGCCGGAGATGTAGTAGATCTCCTTCTGCCCGTCCTTGGCCGCCTCGATGTACTCGTCCAGGGAGATGAGGCCGTCCTTGTCCTCGTGGCGGGAGGAGTTGAAGCGCAGGAGCTCGCCGAAGGCCTCCTGGTTGGCGAAGTCGGCGTAGCCGAGCTTGAAGCGCTTGGCGTGTTCCTTCCAGAACGTGGCGTAGCGGTCCTTGTCCTGGCCGAGCTTCTTCAGGTGCGAGAGGATCTGCTTGGTCAGGGTCTGGGCGATCTTGCGGATGAGCAGGTTCTCCTGCAGCGTCTCGCGGGAGATGTTCAAAGGCAGGTCCTCGGTGTCGACCACGCCGCGCACGAAGCCCAGGTACTCGGGGATGAGGTCCTTGTTCTTGCTCTGGATCAGCACGCGCCGCACGTAGAGGTCCAGGCCGTAGTTGTCGCGGTCGAAGCCGAAGGCGTCTGCGCTTCGGGGCGGCACGAAGGCCAGGGCCGAGAACTGCACGGGCGCGTCGACGCTCAGGTGCAGGGTGTCCAGAGGCTCCTCGTGGTCGTAGGTCAGGAACTTGTAGAATTCCGTGTACTGCTCGGGCGTGACAGAGAACTTGTTCTCGCGCCACAGGGCCGGCACGGTGTTGGCCTTCTCGCCCTGCACGAGGATGGGGAAGGAGATGAAATTGGAGTGCTTCTTGATGATGGACGTGATGCGGTGCTTCTCGGCGAACTCCTTGCCTTCCTCCTTCAGGTGCACGGTGATGGACGTGCCGCGCGGCAGGTCCTCGTCCAGCTCGGCCACGGTGTAGGTGCCCAGGCCGTCGGAGGTCCATTCCACGGCCCTTGCGCCGGGTTTGAAGGAACGGGTGCGGATGGTGACCTTGTCGGCGACCATGAAGACCGAGTAGAAGCCCACGCCGAAGCGGCCGATGATGTTGGACGAGTTGCCCTGGTCGGCCATGGCCTGGCGGATGAACTCGGCCGAGCCCGAGCGGGCGATGGTGCCGATGTTGTCCACCAGCTCGTCCTGGGTCATGCCGATGCCCGTGTCGGCGATGACGAGCTCGCGCTTCTCCTCGTCGGCGGTGATGCTGATCTGCAGGTCGAGCTCGGGGTTGACGATCTCGGCCGAGCGGTTCTGCTCGAAACGCAGCTTGTCCAGGGCGTCGGAGGCGTTGGAGACCAGCTCACGCAGGAATATTTCCCGGCTCGTGTAGAGAGAATGAGTAATGATGTCGAGGAGTTGTTTGATTTCGGTCTTGAATTCGAATTGTTGTGCGGCAGACATGTCCACTCCTTGGTTTGGAAATTTCGATGGCACCAAATAAATGGCCTTGGCCGGTTGTCAAGGGCGGCAGCCGCAAGGTGATTTTCCTCACGATTTTTGCTTGACCGGGGCAGGGGGCTTGGGTAGAGAGTTTTTCCTCTCACGTGGTGGGTGTAGCTCAGTAGGCAGAGCACCTGGTTGTGGCCCAGGATGTCGCGCGTTCAAGCCGCGTCACTCACCCCATTTGACACTCAGGCAGAACCGGATAAGAACTGGTTCTGCTTTTTTTTGGAGGTTTGCGTGGCATTCACCGGCATCAACCATCTCGCCATGGTCACCGCGGACATGGACAGGACCGTCCATTTCTGGCGCGACCTGCTGGGCATGCGCCTGGTGGTGGGCATGGGGCATCCGGGCTACCGCCACTACTTCTTCGAGATCACGCCGACGGACTGCATCGCCTTTTTCGAATGGCCGGGCGTGGAGCCCATCGCGGAGAAGGATCACGGCGCGCCGGTCAAGGGCCCTGCGGCCTTCGACCACCTGTCCTTCGGGGTCGACGGCGTCGACGAATTGACTCGCCTGAAGGACCTCCTCGAAACCAACGGCTTCTGGGCCTCGGAGCTCGTCGACCACGGGTTCATCATCTCCCTCTACTCCTTCGACCCGAACAACATCCCCATCGAGTTCAGCTGGCCCGTTCCCGACTGCGACGTGCACGAAAGCCCCATCATGATCGATTCCCGCCCGACGCCTGCGGCCCGCGAAGGCAGCGAGCCGAGGCCGAATCGCTGGAAGACGCCGGGCCCGCGGACAGAAGAATTCGACGTCTATCCCGGCGAAGCGGAAGCCGTGCGCGCCGCGTTCAGCAAGAAGAAACCATGAGCGACGGGAACTCCCGCCTCACCTGCAAGGATTATAATGGACAAACTCGTCATCGAAGGCGGTATCCCCCTCAAGGGCTCCGTGACCATAAGCGGCTCCAAGAACGCCGCATTGCCTATCCTCCTGGCCTCCATCCTCGTCGAGGGGGAGGTGCGCCTGTCCAACGTGCCGGATCTGCGCGACATCGGCACCACCCTGAAACTTCTGGAACTGCTGGGCTGCACGGCGGAATACGCGGAAGGGGAGGTTTATCTCAAGTCCTGCGACTTGAAGCCCGAAGCCCCCTACGATCTGGTCCGCACCATGCGCGCCTCGGTCCTGTGCCTGGGGCCGCTCCTGGCCCGCCTGGGCCGCGCCCGCGTGGC
>DPKT01000208.1:182-6121 GCA_003542385.1 Desulfomicrobium sp. | reverse complement strand
CCACCGGGGAGACGACCGACATTTCCTTGAAGTCTTGTTTGCTCATGAATCACCTCATGGGGAGTCTCTCTACTCCCAATTCGGTATCCAAGAAAACCCTATCCCAGAGCACGGGCTTTTCGGGTCCCGCTCGCCCTTTTTTTCGCACCCCAACAGCGGAGCCAGCGAGCGCAGCATGTCGGGACCCAGATCCTCGGGCCGGACGCGCCGGTCTACGCCCGCCTGTTCGCACCACCGTTCTATGGCTTCGGTCCAGTGAGCCTTGAGGATGGTGCCGAGCTGTTTGCGGCGTTGCTGGAACAGGATCTTGAGCAGGCGCGACAGGGCCGCCGCTTCCCCTTCAGCCGGGTCGGGCCGGGGCCTGAAGCGCACGATGGCCGAGTCGACCTTGGGGCGCGGGGTGAAGACGTGCGGCGGGACGGTGAACACGTACTCGGCCCGCACGAAATTGCCGACCCAGGCCGAAAGGGCGCCGTAGGTCCGGCTTCCGGCCTGGGCCGTGAGCCGCAGAGCCACTTCCTTCTGGACCATGAAGAGCATGGTCTTCCAGGAACGGCAGCGGTGGACCATCTCCCAGATCATGGGCGAAGCCACGTTGTAGGGCAGGTTGCCGACGATGGTCAGGCCGGGCAGCCCGCCCGTACCCTCCCAGCAGAATTCGAGGCCGTCGGCATGCACCACGCCGACGCGCGGAAATTCCTGCCGGATGAACCGCACCAGCTGCGAATCCTTCTCCAGGGCCATGACCGGACCGGCGTGCCCGGCCAGGACACGGGTCAGGGCCCCCCGCCCGGGCCCGATCTCGAGGACCGGGTCTGCGGGACCGAGCTCCGCCGCGGCCACGATGCGCCGACAGATGTTGGGGTCGGACAGGAAATTCTGTCCCAGGGACCTCTTGGGCTGGGAAAACCCGGAACTAGCCACGGTGCAGGACCCGACGCTGGCGCTCCAGCTTCCGCTTGGCGCGCCTGTCGTGAAAGATGCGCACGGCGCGCAGGGTGATGAAATAGGTCACGATGGACATGGGGATGCCGGCGATGACTCCGCCCAGGGTGGTGATGAGCAGCCACTGCCACCCTCTCTGCAGGAGCTCCAGCAGAGGCAGGTGAATGAGCTCGCCGATGCTCAGGGGCGTGACGTCGGCGGGCACGAAGACTTTGCCGAGCACGTAGAAGAGCGGGAAGACAATGGGCCAGTTGAACGGGTTGGTCCACCACGTCCCGAGGGCCGCGGCGATGACGTTCCCACGCAGAAGCAGGGCCAGGGCCGCGGCGATGACCATCTGCAGGGAGAGAAACGGCATGGCCCCGGCGAAAACGCCAAGGGCCAGGCCCAGGGCGATGGATTCGGCCGGCGCCTTGATGCGCACGATGCGTAGGTAGGTGTAGCGGCTCAGGCGAGCGATCTTGACCCAGATTCTTTCCATGGACTCACATAAAAAAAGGCGGCCGGGAGACCCAGCCTGCCTTCATGAGGACGAGGGTATGACTGCTGCGGCCGGTCTATTGCCGCCGTCAGCAGGTTGTCAATGCATTTCGTGAGCGGCCCTTTGAAGGAAAGGGCCGCTCGGCGGGGCGGATCGCCCCCTATTCAACCGGAGGGGTGAAGACGCGGGTAGCCATGTCGCGGTCCATCATGAACAGACCGCCGCCGTCGGAGCCCAGGAGGCGCAGCTTCTGTACGACTTCGTTCACGCTGTCCTCCTCCTCGACCTGTTCCGCCACGAACCAGTTCAGGAAGTTGGCAGTGGCGTGGTCCTTTTCCTTGATGGCCAGGTTCATGAGATCGTTGATGCGGCCCGTGATGTAGGCCTCGTGCTTCTGGGCCGCTTCCATGGCCGCCAGGGGGCTCTCCCACTCGAACTGGGGCTTGTCGATGGCGCCGAGCGTCACGCGTCCGCCGCGCTCGGCGACATACTTGAAGAACTTCATGGCGTGGAACGTCTCCTCCTGGTTCTGGACAGTCATCCAGTTGGCGAAGCCGCTCAGGTTCTTGTCCTGGAAGTAGGCCACCATGGCCAGGTAGAGGTAGGCGGAGAACATTTCCGCGTTGATCTGTTCGTTCAGGGCTTTTTCCATCTTGGGACTGAGCATGGGTCACCTTCCTCGTGGTGTGGAGTGTTGAGCGATACGCTGAAACGTGATTACAGCAGCTTCTTCACGGCATCGAGAACCGCGGCGTAATCGGGTTCGTGGGTCAGTTCCGGCACGACCTGCACGTAGGCCACCTTGCCCGCCGCATCGACCACGAAAACGGCCCGGGCAAGAAGGCGCAGGCCGTCGATGAGCACGCCGTAGGCCTGACCGAAGGACGCCGCCTGATAGTCGGACACGGTCTGCACGTTGGCCACTCCGGCGTTGCCGCACCAGCGCTTCTGGGCGAAGGGCAGGTCCATGCTCACGGTCAGGACCTTGACCTTGTCGCCGAGGGCCTGGGCCTCCTGATTGAAGCGGCGGGTCTCCATGTCGCAGACCGGGGTGTCCAGGGAAGGGACTGCGGAAATGACGGCCACCTTGCCTTTCAGGGCGGCCAGGGACACGGGGCCGAGGTCGTTGTCGACCACGGAGAAATCCGGGGCCGCCATGCCGGGGGTGATCTCGGGGCCGACCAGAGTCAGGGGATTGCCCATGAACGTCACGACATTATCTCTCTTGATCATTGCTTGCTCCCGTTGTTGCGCTCCGGTGCGTCCCGCATGACTCTACGGGGCCCCCGGGGCCGATTGATAATAGTTTGCTTTCTAATATCTAGGGGCCCATGCGCAAGGGGGGAAGCACATTTTGTTCGAAATTCGTCCGCCAGGCGGCCCGGTTTTCCCGTCTGGCCAACGACCCCTCCCCCTGCTACACCGCCCCCATGCATTCCTCCCGACTGGTTTTCCTGGGCCTGGACGGCCTGCCCTGGTCCTTGGCCGTGAATCTGTGCGCCCAGGGGCTGCTGCCGAACCTCTCCGCCATCGTCGCCTCGCCGCACTGCAGGGCCATTTCCGCCGAGTTGCCCGAACTCTCGCCCGTGAACTGGTCCAGCATGTTCACCGCGTCCCCCCCGGGCCATCACGGCGTCTTCGGCTTCACGCGCATGGACCCGCAGACCTACGAACTGCGGTTCACGGATTTCACCCATGTGCACGGGCCGACCATCTTCGAACGGCTGGCTGAGGCCGGGCTCTTCTCCAAGGTCGTGAACATGCCCAACCTGGCCCCGGTGCGGCCCACGCGGGCCATGCTCGTGGCGGGATTCCCGGCCCACTCCCTGGAAGGCGCCGTACATCCCCCTGCCCTGGCGGGCATTCTGGCCGACCAAGGCTACACGGTCGAGGCCGACACCGTGCGAGGGGCCACGGACCCGGCCTTCCTGCTTGAGGAACTCCACCGTTCCCTGGCCTGCCGGGAAAAGGCCCTGGATCTCCTGTGGCCGGACATGTCCTGGGACCTTTTCTTCCTCGTGCTGACGGAAACGGACCGCCTGGGGCATTTCCTCTTCCCGGCCCTGATGGAGCCCTTCCACCCCTGGCGCTCCGAGGCCCTGCGCTTCATGGCCGCCTGGGACCGGCTCGTGGGAAAGGTGCAGGGCATGTACGACGCCCTGCCCGGACCCAAACGCCTCGTGATCATGGCCGACCACGGGTTCACCGCCCTCGTGCAGGAAGTGGACCTCAACGCCTGGCTGCGGGAGGCGGGTCTGCTGCGCCTGTCCCGCGTCCCGACGAGCGAGTGGGACACGGACGCCATCGGCCCCGGCACCAAGGCCTTCGCCCTTGACCCCGGACGCATCTACCTGCACACCAAAGAGCGCTTCGCCCGCGGCAATCTGACCCGGTCCGAGACCGAAGGGTTGGCCCGCGAACTGATTCGCGCCCTGCCAGCCCTGACCCGGCATGGCCGCAGGGTCGTGCGCAGCGTCCTGCGCGGGTCCGACCTCTACAGCGGCCCCCTGGCCCACCTGGCCCCGGACCTGATTCTGGTTCCCGAGGCCGGTTTCGACCTCAAGGGCAAATTCGGCAGACCGGGCGTCTTCGGACACTTCGGACGCCAGGGCATGCATACGGCCGACGACGTGTTCTTCTTCGACTCCATGGGCGAAGACGCTCGCACGCCCACGGACGTCGGCCGCCTGATTCTCGAACACCACGGCCTCCCCGCCTGCATCCTGGGGAACTGAGACCCATGCACATCGACTACGAAAACGATCTCAATCCGGCCCAGTACGAGGCCGCCACCACCCTGGACGGACCGGTCCTGGTCATCGCCGGCGCGGGCTCGGGCAAGACCCGCACCGTGGTCTACCGCCTGGCGCGTCTCGTGGAGTCCGGAGTGTCCCCGTTTGAAATCCTGCTGCTGACCTTCACCCGCAAGGCCTCGTCGGAAATGCTGCACCGCGCCGAGGGGCTGCTGGGCCACCAGGGTCTGGGCGGGGTGCGCGGCGGAACCTTCCACGGCTTCGCCTATTCCCTGCTCAAGCAGTACGCGGGCCTGCTGGGCTTCGAACGCGGCGCCACAGTCATGGACCGCGGCGACGGCGAGGACATTCTGGGCCAGGCCAAGGACCGTCTGCGCATCGGCCGCGGGGACCGAAAGTTCCCCAAGCGGGCCACGATCCTGGGCCTGTACAGCAAGAGCCGCAACAAGGAGCTGCCCCTGTCCCAGGTCCTGCGCCAGGAGGCCTACCACCTCGGAACCTACGAGGACGACCTGACGCGGCTCATCGAGGAATACGAGCGCATCAAGGCCGAATGCGGACTGCTGGACTACGACGACCTGCTCTTCCTGCTGGAGCGGCTGCTGAACGACCACCAGCACGTGCGCGAGGCCGTGACCTCGTCCATCTCGCACATCATGGTCGACGAATACCAGGACACCAACCTGGTCCAGGCCCGTCTGGTGCGTCTGCTGACGCGGCCCGGCGACGAGCGACCCAACGTCATGGCCGTGGGCGACGACGCGCAGTCCATCTACGCCTTCCGCGGCGCCAACGTGAAGAACATCCTGGATTTCCCCAAGACCTTCCCCGGCGCAAGGGTCGTCAAGCTGGAGCAGAACTACCGCTCCACCCAGCCCATCCTGGAGCTGACCAACGCCATCCTCGACGGCTTCCGCGACAAGTTCTGCAAGCGCCTCTTCTCCGAGCGCACGGACTCGCGCCTGCCCGAGCACGTCCTGCCCTTCTCGGACCGCAGCCAGGCCCGCCTGGTCACGGCCAAGATCACCGAACTGGCCCGCACCTACCCCCTGGACCAGATCGCCGTGCTTTTCCGGGCGGGGTATCAATCCTACCATGTCGAAGTGGAGCTGAACAAGATCGCCCTGCCGTTCCGCAAGTACGGCGGCATCAAATTCTCCGAGGCGGCGCACATCAAGGACGTGCTGGCCTGCCTGCGCCTGGGGCTGAACGCCTCGGACCTGCCGGCCTGGCAGCGGGTGCTCGGCAACGTGCCGGGCATCGGGCCCAAGAGCGCCCAGAAGATCCACCACGCGGCCATGATCAACGACCAGACCTTTCTCAAGGCGCAGCGGACCAAGAAGCCGGAGCTGGACGAGCTGCTGCGCGTGCTGGACACCCTGCGCACCCAGGTCATGCGGCCCGCCACGGCCATCACCTTCGTGCTCGACTACTACCTGCCCGTCATGAAGGAGCGGTTCCCCGACGACTACCCGCGCCGCGAGGCCGGCCTGGAGGAGCTGACCCAGATCGCGCTGGGCTACGACGACATCCCCTCCTTCCTGGGCGACCTGAGCCTGGACAGCCCCGACGCCGAGGAGGCCCGCGGCCAGGCCGTGACCCTGTCCACGGTTCACTCGGCCAAGGGCCTGGAGTGGGACGCGGTGCTGGTCATCGACCTGGTGGAAGACCGCTTCCCCTCGCGACACGCCATGAACGACAACGACGACTTCGAGGAGGAGCGGCGCCTGCTGTACGTGGCCTGCACCCGGGCCCGCGAC
>DPKT01000208.1:0-145 GCA_003542385.1 Desulfomicrobium sp. | reverse complement strand
CGGCCACCACCCCGGCCCGGGTCAGCCCCTTCCTGCAGGACATCCCCGCACACCTGCTGTCCCGCTACCGGGAGCAATTCACGGGCGGCGTCGGGCTGCAGACGGTCGCGCCGCCCCGTCAGCCGGTCCAGCAGGCAACCAGGCC
>DPKT01000311.1:3519-3736 GCA_003542385.1 Desulfomicrobium sp. | reverse complement strand
CGAATCCCTGGCCCGCGGCATGGCCGCCGTCAGGCCAGGCGCGACGCTGGGGGACGTGGGGCACGCCATCCAGGCCCACGCCGAGGCCGCCGGCTATTCCGTGGTCCGGGAACTGGTCGGCCACGGAGTCGGGCACGTTTTTCACGAGCCGCCCCAGGTCAACCACACGGGCCGGCCGGGTTTGGGCATCGTCCTGGTGCCGGGCATGGTCTTCACC
>DPKT01000311.1:0-3418 GCA_003542385.1 Desulfomicrobium sp. | reverse complement strand
AGGGCGTGCGCAGCCTGACGCCGTACCCCCTCTAGCCCTGTTCCCTTCCCGGCATGAAGAGAGGCCCGCCACCGTCCTGCAATGGCGGGCCTTCTCAATGAAGAAGTGGCCGGGAAGACGGCTTCCCGGCCTGCCGATGGAGGAGGGCCGTTAGGCCTTGCTTCTGGATTTCGAGCCGAACAGCTTGGCGAACATGGCCTTGCGGTTCATGAGGCCGGGCATCGTCGCGTCGGCCACCGAGTACGGGTGGTACGACTTGGGGTCAGCCTGGTACAGGTAGATGACCCTGGTGGCCTCGGCGTCGCCCAACACCGCGTCCGGGTATTTCTTCTGCACCTCGGCCAGCCGTTTTTCGGCCAGCGCCAGCATTTCGTCCCGATCTCCGAAGTTCATTGTTCCGGTGGGGCATGACTGCACGCAGGCGGGCTTCAGGCCGTTCTGCACGCGGTCAAGGCACATGGTGCACTTGGTCATGACCTTGGTTTCCGCGTTCTGGCGCGGGATGTTGTAGGGGCAGGACTCGCGGATTTCGTTGAAATCCGGCAGGTCCTTGGTCTTTTCCGTGAAGATGATGGCGCCCGTGGCCTCGTCCTGGTAGATGGCCTTGTCGTCATAGGCGTCGGCGGTCATCTTGCAGGGGGGTTCGGTGCAGTGCCGGCACTGTTCCGGGAAGAACAGCCAAGCGGCCATGAAGCCCTTGTCGTCGGCCACTTCCTTCATGTGCACGGTCTTGTAGGTGATGGCCGAGACGTCCATGGGGTTCTGATGGGACCCGTGGTTTCTGGTCTCCTCGGCCGGGAGTTTGTTCCACTGCTTGCAGGCCACCTGGCAGCCGCGGCAGGCCGTACACTTGGTCAGATCGACGAAGAATGATTTTCCTGACATATCGACTCCTTACGCTTTCTTCACGTTGACCATGAAGGCCTTGCTTTCCGGGATGCCGGTGTTCGGGTCACCGACAGCAGGAGTGAGCAGGTTCGCCGCGTCGCCGCCGTCCTTGGGCCAGACCCAGCCGTAATGCCAGGGGATGCCCACCACATGTACCGGGTTGCCCATGACCTCGAAGGGCTTGAAGCGCTTGGTCACGATGGCGATGGCCCAGAGCTGGCCGCGCGGGTTCTCCAGGATGACCTTTTCGCCGTTCTTGATGCCTTTGAGTTCGGCCAGTTCTTCGCTCATTTCGCAGAACATCTGCGGCTGGGCCTCCGTCAGCCAGGGCAGCCAGCGGGTCAGGACGCCCGTCTGCCAGTGCTCGGTGACGCGGTAGGTCGTGCACACGAACGGGAAGCGCGGGTCGCAGGTCGTGCGCTTGTGGGCCTCGTCGGCGAAGATCAGGGCCGTCGGGTTGTTGAGCGTCTTGGAGAAGGGGTGCTCGGTGACCGGGCACTCCAGAGGCTCGTAGTATTCGGGCAGGGGCCCGTCGTTCAGGCCGGGGCCGTAGATGGCGCCCATGCCGTGCTTCTGCATGATGAAGGGGTGCTTGGCGCCGGCGTCGCCGCCGCCGTCGACCACGTCGATGAGCCACTTCTTGTTGGCGGCGTCCCAGGCCAGGACCGGCTTGTTCGGCGCCCAGGGATTGCCCTGGAGGTCAACGCCGGCACGGTTGTAGATGACGCGGCGGTTGACCGGCCAGGACCAGGTCCAGTTCGGGAAGAGGCCGACCTTCTCCTGTTCGGGCGTCTGGGTCTTGTCGCGGCGGGCGGCCATGTTGCCCTTGTCAGTGTAGGAGCCGGCGTAGATCCAGTTGCCGGAGCATGTCGAGCCGTCGGCCTGGAGCATGACGAAGCTCGGCAGCTGGCTGCCGGCCTTGTACACGGTTTCCTTGCCGTCGGCTCCCTTGATGGTCGTGTCCTTCAGGAAGTAGCCGTTGATGAGCTTGGCCACCTTGTGCGGGTCGAAGACGTGGCCGTCGCCCCAGTCGTCGACGTTGAGGCCGAGGATCGGGTCGGGGAAGGCGCCCTTGTCCTTCTTGTAGAGCTCGCGGATCTTCAGCGCCAGTTCATAGATGATGTCGCCGTCCGGCTTGGTGTCGCCCATGGGCTTCGGGCCGGCGTAGCGCCACTGCATCCAGCGGCCGGAGTTGGAGATGGAGCCTTCCTTTTCCACCGACACGCAGCAGGGCAGGAAGAAGACCTCGGTCTTGACCTTCTTCGGGTCCACTCCGGGTCCCTTCCAGAAGGATCCCGTCTCGTTGTCGAAGATGTTGACGTTGACCATCCAGTCCAGCTTGGACAGGGCTTCGCGGGTCTTGTTGGAGTCCGCGCCGCTGGCGGCAGGGTTCATGCCCCAGGCGAAGAAGCCCTTGAACTGGCCCTTGAGCATCTTGTCGAAGAGCACCAGCCAGGAGGCGTTCTGGCCCGCGTCGAGCTTGGGCATCCAGTTGTAGGCCGTATCCAGGTCGGCGTCCTTGTAGAAGGACTTCAGGAGGCTGGCTACGTACTTGGGACGGTTCTGCCACCAGTTGACGCTCTTGGGGTCCTTGCTGACGGGGGTGTTGGCCTTGAGGTACTCCTCAAGGGTCGGCCAGTTGGCGCGCGGCGTGGCCAGGTATCCCGGGATGATGTGGAACAGCAGCGCCTGGTCCGTGGAGCCCTGGACGTTGGATTCGCCGCGCAGCGCGTTCACGCCGCCGCCGGCCACGCCCATGTTGCCCAGCAGCAGCTGGATGATGCTCATGGCGCGGATGTTCTGCACGCCGACGGTGTGCTGGGTCCAGCCCATGGCGTACAGGATCGTGCCGGACTTGTCCGGTTTGCCCGTGGCCGCGTAGGCCTTGTAGAAGGCCAGCAGCTTGTCCTCGGGCGAGCCGGAGATGGCGCTGACTTTCTTGATGTCGTAACGGTCGTAGTGCTTCTTCAGGATCTGGTAGACGCAGCGGGGATCCTGCAGCGTCATGTCCCGCTTGGGCACGCCGTTCTCGTCCATCTCGAAGTCCCAGGACTTCTTGTCGTACTTGCGTCCGGCCTCGTCGAAGCCGGAGAACAGGCCGTCAGAGAAGCTGAAGTCCTTGGAAACGAGGAATGAGGCATTGGTGTAGTGGAGAACGTATTCCTTCTGGATCAGGTCGTTGTCCAGAATGTACTTGATCATGCCGCCCAGGACGCCGATGTCGGAGCCGGAGCGCAGGGGAACGTACATGTCCGCCTTGGAGGAGGTGCGGGTGTAGCGCGGGTCGACATGAATGACGGTACCGCCCGCCTCCTGCGCCTTGGTCACCCACTTCCAGCAGATGGGATGGTTTTCGGCAGCGTTGCTGCCCATGATAAGAATGCAATCACTGTTCTTGAAGTCGATCCAGTGGTTGGTCATCGCGCCGCGTCCGAGCGACTCTGCCAGAGCCGCAACAGTTGCGCTGTGTCAAATACGTGCTTGGTGCTCTATGTACGTCAATCCAAGGCTGCGGAGGAAGGCCTGGTAG
>DPKT01000115.1 GCA_003542385.1 Desulfomicrobium sp. | reverse complement strand
TCGGGTCCGCGCCCTTGGCCAGCAGGTGGCTGTGGCTGCGGTGGTTGGTGATGATGACGTCCTCCGCCTCCAGGGCGGCGCAGACCCCGGCGCCGACGGCCTCCTGGCCCGTGCACAAGATCATCATCCCCGGAATCTTGTTCTTGATTTTGCACAGCTCCGTCAGCTCCTCCTCGAATTTTCGGGCCAGGAGCATGGAACGGAGCATTTCAAGTTTTTTTTCTTTTGATGCGGGCATGTGTTCTCCTCATGCAGCGCGAGAGTTGGGGGCCCGGCAGCCATATCACGTGCCCGCGGGATCGCCGGTCGGCGATCCCGCGTGATGCCGGGCTGTCCGGCGTGTATGTTCAGCCGGGGGTCATTTGACCACGAGGTCATTCTTGACCGACTTCACCCCCTTGACGCCGCGGGCGACCTGGCCCGCCTTGTTGACGCTGGCCGCGGAGTCGACAAAACCGCTCAACTGCACGACGCCCTTGAACGTGACCACCGTGATCTGCAGCGTCTTCAGGGACTCTTCGGCGAATATGGCGGCCTTGACCTTGGTCGTGATGGCGGAATCGTCGATGTACTGTCCGGTGCTTTCGCGCGTCTTTGTTCCGGCGCAGCCCACGAAAGACGCGACCAGCAGCACGCACAGCATGATTTTCATGATCTTCAGACAATTATTCATAGTGGTACCTCCGTTATGCCAGTGTGGCGTTGCATACCCGCATTGTCGTATCGCACCGCATCCATACGATGAGGTTCGGAACGGACTCCCGGGCGATGCGGCCTCGGGGGGTCAGGGCCGTCGTCGCGTCCTGTTTCTCGTTCCCCGCACGAACCATCGGCAGCGGGCAGAGCCCGCCCCGTGGCAAAATCGGTAGAGTCAACGATACGTAATTCTTGGTCTCATATCAACATTTCCGGATAAACGTCAGCCGCAACGCGCGCTTCGAGTGAACGATGAGTGGGGTGCTTCTTCTCGGGCTTTGATTTTTTCCGCTTCATAAGTGAAGACAGCCGGCATGAGGTCGTGCGAGGACGGGGTGGTGACGCAATTTTCGCGACCGATGCGCCGCGGCGTCCCGTGCAATCAAAATGTTGGAAAAGAAGGTGAGTGAAAATGGAGAAAGCGAAGGTATATTTTACCGATTTCCGCACGGTGGCCTTTGGTGACGGCCTGCCCACCAAGCTCAAGAAGATGATCAGGAAGGCCGGGATCGGGGAGATCGACATGGACGGGAAGTTCGTGGCCATCAAGCTGCATTTCGGCGAACTGGGCAACATCAGCTACCTCCGTCCCAACTACGCCAAGGCCGTGGCCGACGTGGTCAAGGAGTTGGGCGGCAAGCCGTTTCTGACGGACTGCAACACCATGTACCCGGGCAAGCGCAAGAACGCCCTGGAGCACCTGGAGTGCGCCTGGGAAAACGGGTTCACGCCGCTCTCCGTCGGCTGTCCCATCCTCATCGGCGACGGGTTGAAGGGAACGGACGATATCGCGGTACCCGTGGCAGGCGGGGAGTACGTGAAGCAGGCCAAGATCGGGCGGGCCGTCATGGACGCCGACGTGTTCATCAGCCTGACGCACTTCAAGGGCCACGAGATGACCGGGTTCGGCGGGACCATCAAGAACATCGGCATGGGCTGCGGCTCCCGGGCCGGCAAGACCGAGCAGCACAGCGGCGGCAAGGCGTCCATCGACGAGGCGAAGTGCCGCGGCTGCATGGCCTGCCTGAAGGAATGCGCCAACGACGGGCTCTTCTTTGAGGAGGACGTCAAAAAGATGCGTGTCAACGAGGAGAATTGCGTCGGCTGTGGCCGCTGCCTCGGGGCGTGTAATTTCGACGCCATAGCGTTCACGAACTTCGCGGCCAACGAACTCCTGAACCGGCGCATGGCGGAATACACCAAGGCGGTGGTAGACGGTCGTCCGTGCTTCCACATTTCCCTGATCGTCGACGTCTCACCCTTCTGCGATTGTCACGGGGAAAACGACGTGCCCATCCTGCCCAACCTGGGCATGTTCGCCTCCTTCGACCCGCTGGCCCTGGACCAGGCCTGCGTGGACGCCTGCATGCAGGCCAAGCCGCTTCCGGGGAGCCATCTCTTTGAGAACATGTCGAAGCTCGACTTCCTTGACCACCAGGACCACTTCAAAAACTGCACGCCCCAATCGGAATGGCGATCCTGCCTGGAGCATGCGGAAAAGATCGGGATTGGCACCCGGGAGTATGAGCTGATCGTCGTCAAATGAACTGAGCGAAATGGATGCGGGGCGCCCATGCGTTTGCCTGGGCGCCCCGCTTTTTTGGGCCTGCACGCATCCCTGCCGCCTGCGGCGTCGCGGGGTGCTTTCTCTGCGGATCAATCCAGAGAGCCGGGCAACCCGCTCACGAACTCCCGGATCTCATCGCGCACCCGGCGGTAGACGGACAGGATCTCCTCCTCGTCCGTCATGCCGGCGCACAGGCTCGGCGGGTCGTCGAAGCCGCGGTGCACCCGGCGGGCACGCCCCGGAAAGAAGGGGCACGTTTCGCTAGCGTGCCCGCACAGCGTGACCACCGCGTCGAACTCCAGGCTCGGCAGGTCGTCCAGGGTCTTGGACGAGTGGCCGGACATGTCCACCCCAGCTTCCTCCATCACGCGCACGGCGTACGGATTCATGCCGTGCCGGACGACTCCTGCCGAACTGGCCTCTATCGATCCCTTTTTGAGATGCTTGGTCCACGCTTCAGCCATTTGGCTGCGACAGGAGTTGCCGGTGCATAAGAAAAGGATTCGCATAGGAAACCTCAGGCCTTGGGTTTGACCCGCACGTGACAGACGCCCTGCAGGGTGGCCACGGCGTGGGGGAAGTATTTTTCCTTGAAGCGCAGGGCCACGCCGACCAGGCCGATGAGCACCGGAACTTCGACCAGGGGCCCGATGACCGCGGCGAAGGCCTGCCCCGAGTTGATGCCGAACACGGCGATGGCCACGGCGATGGCCAGCTCGAAGTTGTTGGATGCCGCCGTGAAGCTCAAGGTCGTGGACTGCTCGTAGGTCGCCCCGGCCTTGGCCGAGAGGTAGAAGGACACCAGGAACATGACCAGGAAGTAGATGGTCAGGGGGATGGCCACCCGCACCACGTCCATGGGCAGCTGCACGATGTACTCGCCCTTGAGGGAGAACATGACCAGGATGGTGAAGAGGAGGAAAATGAGCGTGAAGGGGCTGATCCTCGGGATAAAGACCTTTTCGTACCAGTCCTTGCCCTTGGTCTTCAGGCCCACGAAGCGGGTGATCATGCCGCCCAGGAAGGGTATGCCCAGGTAGATGAAGACGCTCTCGGCGATCTGGCCCATGGAGATGTCCACTTCCATGCCCTTCATGCCGAACCAGCCGGGCAGAATGGTGATGAAGACCCAGGCGTAGACCGAGAAGAAGAGGACCTGGAAGATGGAGTTGAAGGCCACCAGGCCCGCGCAGTACTCCGTGTCGCCCTTGGCCAGGTCGTTCCAAACGATGACCATGGCGATGCAGCGGGCCAGGCCGATGAGAATGAGGCCGACCATGTATTCCGGGTAGCCGGACAGCAGGGCGATAGCCAACAGGAACATGAGGATGGGCCCGATGACCCAGTTCTGGACCAGGGACAGGGCCAGGACGCGGCCGTTGCGGAAGACCTGGCCGAGCTCCTCGTATTTCACCTTGGCCAGGGGCGGGTACATCATGAGGATGAGGCCGATGGCGATGGGGATGTTGGTGGTTCCGACCTGAAAGGCGTTGATGACGTCCTTCACGCCGGGGGTGAGGTAGCCAAGCCCCACGCCGACGAACATGGCCAGGAAGATCCACAGGGTCAGGTAGCGGTCCAGAAAGGAGAGTTTGCGGATGACGGATTCGGTCATGGGGTCCTCTTTATGGGTTATCAGTCACAGGACTGCGACGGTTTGACGGCGAGATAGGCGAAATAGCGCCGGTCGTCGTCCCGGCAGGCGGCGTGCAGGGGCAGCTCTTCCTTGAGGATTCCGGCGATTCGCGTCTGGAGCGATGAAACCTCTTCCAGCAGGAGGTAGTGCATCCACTTCCCGCTGCGGCGGGCCTTGACCCAGCCCGCGTTCTTCAGGGACGCCAGGTGCCTGGACACGGTCGACTGCGGTATTTGCAGGGCTTCCGTCAGGTCGCACACGCACAGTTCTCCGTGGCGGAGGAGCGAGACGATTCGCAGCCGGGTGGGGTCGGACAGGGCTTTCAGGATTTCGGCGGTTCTTTCCATGTCCGAAGACATATTCGGATAGGCGGATATGTCAAGCCCTGAAATTCTTTTGTGCCCTGGCGGGCTCTGGGCGTAGTTCTGCAAGGGAGTAAAAATTCATGAGCCGGATAACGGGAGGTGGGCGGCGTTTGCCACCGGCAGGCCCCCGTTTCCAGTCACTGCAAGGAAGGGGTGCATGAACGAGGTCTGGTTTGCTCTGGGATTGACGGCTTTCGCCGGCCTGGCGACGGGTATCGGCAGCATCATCGCCTTCACGGCCAAGTTGTCGAGCTACCGCTTTTTGTCCGTGGCCACGGGTTTTTCGGCAGGGGTGATGCTCTACGTCTCCTTCGTCGAGATTTTTTTCAAGGGCCAGGAATCGCTGGTCCGGCATTACGGCGATCCAGCCGGTCATTGGGTCAACGCGGCCTCGTTTTTCGGCGGCATGCTCCTGATCGCCCTCATCGACAATCTTATCCCCGAAGAGACCAACCCCCATGAGATACCGTCCGAGGCCGAGTCGGACATGCTGCACGGCAAAAGCTCATCTGTCTGGGACATCGGCAAGAACGCCGCGTGTCCCAAGACGGCCAGGGCCACGACAGCCTCTTCGGCCTGGTGGGCGGCATGGTGGTCATGGCTTTGAGCCTGTTGCTGATGAAGTAACCGTTATTCGTCGGAAAGAAAAAACGGGGGCCGTTCGTAACGGCCCCCCTTTTTTTCGAGGGTTATGCTTTCACCAGCTTGACCTGGCTCTGGTAGAAGACGGCGCTGCCGCCGACCACGTCACTTAAGGTCGTGTTGCCCAGAATGGGGTCCACGCGCATGGCTGCGTTGGCATGGAAGCCCTTGGAGCGCCGCGCGTCCATGGTAATGGGCCTGCCGTCGATCTCGAACGGCATGGAGCCCTGGGCCCAGTGTCCGTGCCCGAGGGAGAAGGCGACCACGCCGGGGCGGATGCCCTCCAGGGCCTTGACCTTGCCGGTCATGGGAATCTTGGTTCCGTTGCCCAGGTCCCAGACGCCTTCGGGATTGGTGGCGGAAACAATGCGCACCATGTCGCCGTTCTGGAGGCCCATGCGCCGGGCGTCACTGGTGGATATCTCGACGAAGTTCTCCGGATAGACGGCATTCAGCCAGTAGTTGCCGATGGTCCGGCTCTTGGTCTGGGTGATGAACTTGTAGGTGATGAGTGTCATGTCGAACCCGGCCGTCCGGTCGTCGATGAGGTTGCCCGCGCAGTCCGTGGGGCCGGGCATGAAGGCGGCATGCGGCTTGTAGGGCTTGCCGGTCATGGAGTGCTTGGTGGTGACCATGTTTTCGAAGTAGAGGCCGAGCATCTTGTTGTAGGCGTTGGCCAACTGCTCGTTCTTGTAGGCCTGGGCGTAGCCCTGGAAGCGGCCGCCTCTGTTCAGCACGTAGACCACGTGGGGCCAGAGCTCCTCGCCGACGATGGCCTTCCAGCGGTCCGCGTCGAAGACCGTCTTGGGCAGGTGCCGCCTGGACTCCACGAAGATGCGGATTTCCTCGGCGTCGGCCGCGGGCACTTTGTCCGAGCCGTCCTCCTTGTCTCCGAAGGCCACGTTGGCGACCATGCGCAGGTACATGTCCTCCTCGCGCTTCATGGGCTTGCCCGGACCGAAGACGTCATCCCCGTAACCAGGCACGCCCAGTTTCTCAGCGAAAGCCAGGATCATGGACTCCATGTTCATGGCCATCTCTTCTCCGAAGACCGTGACGCTTGGCGTGAGGGGCGCCACCACGGGCTGGCGGATGGGGAAGACCTTGGGCGCCACCGAGGGGTGCGCTCCGGGGAATTCCCAGCGTTCCAGGTAGGTGGTGTCGGGGAAGATGTAGTCCGCGTACAGGCTCGTTTCACCGATGACGATATCCGAGGCGATGAAGAGCGGCAGCTTCTTGGTGTCGCTCAGGATTTCGGCCAGGGTGTGCCCCGAGGGCAGGGAGTAGTTGGGCGCGCCCATGTATAGGAGCAGGGCCTTGATCTGGTAGGGGTACATGTCCCCGATGCTGGGGATGACCTCCTGGTAGATGTCCGTGGCGAAGGGGTACCAGGTGCGTTTGGCCGGGAAGCCCTCGAAGAGGGTGGTCTTGTCGTAGACCGCGCTGTGACGGATGATGTTCACGCCGAAGCCCTTGATGCCGCCCTTGTACTGCTTGGTCATGTCAAAGGGCTTGCCCGGACGGTCGCCTGTGTAGTTGTGCGTCGTCGCCTTGCACAGGCCCCCCTGCCAGCCCGTGTTGCCGATGAGGGCGTTGACCACGTACCAGGCACATACATTGTAGAACCCGCCCGTGTGCTGGGACACGCCGCGGTGCAGATCGGCCACGGCCTTCTTGCCGTGGCTGGTGAATTCCTTGGAGATCTCGATGATGTCATCGGTGGGCACGCCCGCAATGGCGCACCACTCCTCAATGGATTTAGTTTTGGACTCTTCGAGGATGATCTGCAGCACGCTCTTCACCCGCATGCCGTTCTCCAGCACCGTGTCGACGAACAGTTCGCCTTCCACGGGGTTGGCCTCGTCATTGGGGTCGAAGAACACGGGCTGGCCTTCAAACAGGGTCGCGAAGGCGTCGAACTCCCACTCACCTTCCTTCTTGGCCGGCCGGATCTCCTTCGCCAGCCCCAGCTCCGAGCCGCGCAGGTATTTGCCGGGTGTGCCGTCCTCGCCGATCTTGACCAGCCAGGCGGCCTGGCTCCAGGTCGGCTCGTTATCCTTCTTTGAAGCGCCCTTGTTGGCGTTGGCCAGGTAGCGGGCGTCATAGCGCTTGTTGTCGATGATCCACTGGATCATGGCCATGGCGATGGCCGGGACGCCGTTGACCGGTTCCACGGGCAGCCATTTCCAGGCCCGTGACGCGGTCTTGGAACAGCGCGGGTCGATGACCGCGATCTTCATGCGCCCGTCGACGGTTCCTTCCGTGACCTTCTGCACGCGCAGGGGGGGGCCGTAGTTGGCTTCGAAGGGGTTGGCGCCGACAAAGATGCAGAATTCGGCGTTGCCCGTGTCCGCTTGCCAGTAAAACTTGCTGCCGCCGGTGAACTTGCCCTCGTCGAACTGGTCGCTCATGGCCTTGCCCGAGAAGTACAGGGAGCCCTGGCAGACCGTGGTGTGGCCGTGGTAGTTCACGGAGCCGCAGGCCTTGCTGAAGAAATCCTTGATCATGTCGCCGCGGCCGTTCTTGATGCGGCCCCAGTTGAAGCAGAACTGGTTGTTCTTGGGCCCCAGGTCCGGATGGTCGGGATCGATGAGATGGTGCAGATTGTCTGCGTGTTTGGCCTTGAACTCATCGATGGTCATCTTCTTGCCGGCCACGAGCTTGGCGTCGTCGGCCAGGGCCGCGGCGACCTTCGGGTCGCGCAGGGTTACGATGTCCTTGAGGCCCTCCACCGGGCCCTCGCCGAAGAGGTCCCCGCCTTCGACGATCTCCTGAACGGCCTGGCCGAAGGGGACCGTCTTCCACTTGTTCTGGCCTCGCTTGCCCGTGCGCTTGAGGACCTGCACGATGCGGTAGGGATCGTACAGAGTCTGTATGCCGGCGTGGCCCTTGGGGCAGAGGGATCCTTCGATCAGGGCCGCCTCACCGATGGGAGTGTTCTCCGGAATCTGGGGCGTCATGTTGAAGGGGTTGTAGGGGTTGCCCTCGATTTTCTCGATCACGCCGTCGCGCAGCTTGACCTTGATGCCGCAGTTGGTGTTGCACTGCTGACAGCAGGAATAGAGCTGGTTCTCGGGTTTGTGGTGGGAGTACGCCGAACTGCCGAGAATGGTGGCGTCGGCTTCTTTCACCGTGCCCAGGAATGGGCCTATGGCTCCGCACGCGGCCACGGAACCTCCGATGAGGGCAGTGTATTTGAGGAAGTCTCTGCGATCCACCCCGCTGGCAGCCGGGGCGGGGGTTTTGTTGGTGGCCTTGCTAGGCATGGTCGGTACCTCCGTTCTCGGTGACGATGGGGAGAAAGCGCGTGCCCAGGAGCATGACCACCAGTCCGGTCGAGATGATCCAGAGACTGACCAGCCACTCGTTCAGGTTGGGCACGTAGTCGGTGCTCAGGCGCGGGTGGGCGAAGGCGGCTTCCAGACCTTCGAGCTTGTACACGGCCAGATCCGGGATGACGAAGTTGTAGCGCACGGCCGCGAAGGTGATGAAGATCAGGAAGCAGGCCAGGGCCACGGATTTCACGTCTTTGGCGCGGAATATGAGCAGGAGCAGCGGGACGAGGCTGCCGATCAGGAGGTGCACGATCCAGAACACCCACCAGTGCGGCCCCTTGACGATGAGGTCGAGGCTGGTGACCACGGCGATGGTGGCGGTCTGGTAGCCGACGAAGAACTGCATGCCTTCAAGGGCCAGAAAGACGATCAACAGGAAGAGGATGACCTTGCCCAGATCCAGGCAGATGCGGTCCTCGTAGCACAGGCCGTCGGGGTTCAGCGGATCCCTCTGCCGGAAGATGTAGGTCAGGAAGGCGATGAGCGCGCCGCCGGAGAGCAGGGCCGCGACCACGAAAAGGAGCGGGGTCAGGGCGCTGTTCCAGACCGGACGGCTGAGCAGGACCGCGAAGAACGCGCCGTTGGTGCCGTAGAAGATGAGGCCTACGGGCAGGCTGATCTTGGCCAGCAGGTGAACCTTGTGCATGTCCTTTTCACGGTCGGCGCTGGTGTATTCCGTCTTGCCGAAGGCCAGCAGTCCGTAAAGCCCGCGCAGGCCGCCCTTTTCAGGATTCTGTGACCAACGCACCAGATCGCCGCGGATCAGGAAGAAGGTTTTCAGGGCGTAGACGACGAGCATGGCCATGAAGAGCACGAACATCCAGGTCATAAGCGAGGTGAAGCTCGGAGTGAGGAAGAACTGGTACAGGGCACGGTGCCATTGGCCCAGGTCGAGCAGGATGAACTGCACCTCGCAGATGAGCGCCACCAAGACCACGAAGGCCGAGAGCGGGCCGATGTGTTCGAACTGTTTCATGCCCAGGACGTAGGTCATGATGGTCACCAGGAACGCTCCGGCGGACAGGCCCAGGAAGAGCAGGTAGAAGGCGACCCAAAGCCCCCAGGGGATGTAGGAGCCCAAGGCAGTGGGGTTCAGGCCGTGCTGGAGCCTGTCCACCATTCCGATGGCCCCGACGGCCAGTCCGGCCAGGGCCAGGATGAGCAGAGGTATGAAGTGCTTGTATTTCATGGGGCCTCCTTACTTCAGGTAGTACACGGCCGGCTCGGTGCTCAGCTCCGGCTTGAGGACAAAGACCCTCGGGTCGGCCACAAGCTCTGAAATGAGGCTGCCCGGGTCGTTGCGGTTGCCGAAAAAAGTGGCGCGTCCGATGCATGTGGTCACGCAGGCCGGAAGCATGCCTTCGGCCAGACGGTGCTTGCAGAAATGGCACTTGCGGGCGTTGCCGATGGGCGAGCTGCGCCCTCTCTCGGGCCACTCTTTGCCATACTCCTTGGCCGGCTGCCGCTCATAGCTGTCGGAGCAGGCGGCTCTGCCGACGATCTTGCCCGGTTCCTCGGGCGTTCCCTTGGTGTACCACTCGCCGAAATCCGAGGTTCTGGCCGCGTAGGGGCAGGCCACCAGACAGTAGCGGCAGCCGATGCAGCGCTCGTAGTCCATGACGGTCACGCCCTGGGCGTCCTTGTAGGTGGCCTGGACAGGGCAGACCTTGACGCAGGGCGGATTCTGGCACTGCAGGCAGGGCCGGGGCACGAACCGGCGGCGTACGTTGGGGTAGGTGCCGATCTCCTCTTCCGTCACCGGGCGGTAGACCACGCCGGGCGGAAGTTTGTTCTCGGCCACGCAGGCCACGGTGCAGGCATGGCAGCCCACGCATTTGGCCAGGTCGATGACCATGGCCCATTTGATGGACGCATGGTCGCCTGCCAGGGAGCGCGCGAGATCGCGCTGCATGCGCACCAGCAAGTCTTCCTTGGGCAAGATCCTCATCGTGTTCTCCTCCGTTGGGTTGCGCTGGGGAAGGGGATTTATGGTGTCGGCTTTTCAGCACCTCCGTGAAATACTGAAAAGGTTTTTGCCGTAGTCATGAACTCGCAACCTGGGTTGTGTAGGTATTCGCACAGTTGTGCGGACATCGTTGAAATGAGCGGACGGGCGTTGGATCGGGGGGAAGACTGGGCGTTGAGGCGGCGCGGCAGGTGCGCCGGGATATGTGGCGAGTGACTCCCAGGCCGGACATGCCCGGGGGGAGAGTGCAGGCGACAAGAAGAATCGGAAGCTGGCATCATGCTATTTCCATATCCGCATAGGCAGATATGTCAATGCGGAACTGTCCGCAGCGACCGCGGGCCTGGCTGCATATTTCCGCAGATTCAGGCGGCCAAAAAGGGGCGGACAATGAAATAGACGCCCATGAGCCCGATCAGGACCCCGGCCAGACGGCGGAAGGCCGTGCCGCCGCGCTGCCAGGATGCGTTGGCCATGAGGCGCCGGACCAAAGCGGTGGAACTGCCGGCGATGACGATGGGAATGCAATGCCCCAGGCCGAAGAGGACGATAAGCAGGATGCCTGTCATGACCTTTTCCTGGACTGTGATGACGGCCAGGATGGGGGCGATGAAGCCGAAGGTGCAGGAGCCCGACAGGATGCCGTAGGCCAGGCCGAGAACGAAGGCTCCGCCCATGCCGCGCAGCCTGAAGCGGCCCATGAGGCTGCCGCCCATGGAGCACTTGGCCACGCCGAGCATGTCCATGGCCACCCACAGGAGAATGAGCCCCACGACGATGGTCCAGTACGGGCCCACGTCGCCGAGCATACGGCCGAGCAGGGCGCAGATCGCGCCGATGGCCGCGATGGTCAGGAACAGCCCGGTGGTGAAGAGGCCGGCGTAGAGCGCGGCCTGGCGCCCCTCCACCAGCTTGTCCTGACCCGCCACGTAGCCGACGATGAGCGGGATGGAGGCCAGATGGCATGGGCTGAAGAGCACGCTGACCACGCCCCACAGGAAACAGCCCACGGCCGCCAGGCCCACGCCGGACCCCATCCATTCGTGGATGAGGATCAGGAACTGATCCATCATTGTACCCCGAGCTTGGTCAGAACCTTGATGATCTCTTCTTTGGAAAAGTAGCCTTCGTGGCGCATGACCTCCTTGCCGTCCTTGTCATAGAAGATCTGGGTCGGGATGGCGCGGATGCCGAACTTCTCGGCCTCCTTGGGGTTTTTCCAGACATCGATGAAAACGATGCCGGCCCGTCCTTCGTACTCTGCGGACAGGGACTCGATGACCGGGATCATCATCTTGCACGGGATGCAGGCTTTGGCGCCTATGTCCACCATGGTGACCATGCCCTTGAGGGGCACTTCCTGGGGATCGCCGGAGATGAGCGGGGACGGGGCGGCAACGGCATGGCCCGCGGAGGCAAGGAAGAGGACGGCGAGGAGAAGGCGAAGGATTTTCATGGGAACCCCGGTTATTCGATTGAGCGTAGAGGACTTCTGGAGTCGAAGCGCGATGCGGTCCTTTCTCGGTCCCTGGCGGTGCAGTATCCGGGGCCATGAGGCGCGGAGCGCATCGCTAGGGACGAGTGTCATGCCTTCAGCCAGGCCACCACATCGGCCTTCTTGGGCACCTTGCCCATGACCTTGACCGTGCCGTCAACGGCCACGGCCGGGGTGGTGAACACGCCGAACTTGGCGATCTCGGTGAAGTCGCTCACCTTTTCCAGGCTGGCTTCCACCCCGGATTCGGCGATGGCCGCCTCGATGATCTTGTAGGTTTCCGTGCACTTGGGGCAACCAGGGCCCATGACGTGAACTTTTTTCATGACAGCTCCATAGGGGTTGAATGATGATTTGGCGAAACGGCCAAGAATCAGCCCAGCCGGTCTCGGGCCGTGAGCACCGAATCCAGGCAGTGGAAGAAATTCAGCACGCAGGGCACCCGCAGACGGTAGTAGACCTGCTTGCCCCGCTTCTCGTCCTCGACGATGCCCGCGTCCTTCAGCAGCGCGAGATGCTTTGAGACCGTTGACAGGTCGCATCCTGCGAGGTCACGCAGATCGCAGACGCAGCGCTCACCCCGTGAGAGTTCCTCAATCATCATGAGGCGGGTCGGATGGGCCAGGGCTTTCATGACTTTGGCGCGGGCCTCGAATTCTTCCCGGGTCGGGCAAAGGTGCATGAGCATGGGATTCCTCATTTTTATGCTTGGCAATATTGCCAAGTGTTGTCGGCGTCAATTCTTTTCCAGCATGCGTCGGTCCATAAGTTCGTCTGTGCCGGAAGTCTTCACTGGCCACTTGACGAGATCGTACAGTTTGCATATTTGGTCATTCGTGCAAATGAAGGAGGGTGAATGAAAGTTGACGACAAAAAATTTTTCGAGGCCAAGGCCAACGTGCTCAAGGCCCTGGCTCATCCGACCCGTCTGTGGATGGTCGAGGAACTGGAATCGGGCGAGAAGTGCGTCTGCGAATTCGCCGAGGTTATCGACGCCGATTTCTCGACGGTGTCCAAGCACCTGAACGTGCTCAAGCAGGCCGGGATCGTGCAGGATGAGAAGCGGGGCAAGCAGGTCTACTACAGCCTCAAGGTCCCGTGCGTTTTGAATTTCATCCATTGCGTGGAGGCGGTGCTGTCGACGCGCGCTCTGGAACATCTTTCAATGACCGGCTTCTCGGACCGGCCGCAAATCAAATAGGGGTTTGTCATGAACTGGAAAGAAGAGTGGAAGCCGCTGGCCATTATCGTGGTCGTATTTCTGACCTGTTTTTATTTGCCAGTGGGCACGCAGCGCTTTGACAACGCCATCCTCGAAGCGTTTCACCTCGTCAAATGGTACGCCCAGGAGCACGTGCTTCTGTGTCTGATACCGGCTTTCTTCATTGCCGGAGCCATTTCGGTCTTCGTCAGTCAAGCTTCGGTCATGAAATATCTGGGGGCTAAGGCAAACAAGGTTCTGGCTTACGGAGTGGCTGCGGTCTCGGGCACCATTCTGGCAGTATGCTCCTGCACGGTGCTGCCGCTTTTCGCCGGCATCTATCGCATGGGCGCGGGTCTTGGCCCGGCTTGCGCGTTTCTCTATTCCGGCCCGGCCATCAACGTGCTGGCCATCGTCATGACCGCGCGCGTTCTCGGGCCTGAAATGGGCATCGCCCGCGCCGTGGGGGCCATCCTCTTCAGCGTGCTCATCGGCCTCTTGATGCACTTTTTCTTCCGCAGGGAAGAGGCCGAGCGGCAGGTCATGCAGATGGCCATGTTGGAAGAGGACGTGAAGCGCCCCCTGTGGCAGAACGCTCTGTATTTCGCCTCCATGGTCGCCATCCTGGTTTTCGCCAACTGGGGCGCGCCGCAGACCGATTCCGGGGTCTGGGCCGCCATTTTTGGAGCCAAGTGGATGCTGACTTCGGCCTTTTCCGTGGCCCTGGGCGCCATGCTCGTGGCCTGGTTCAACGTACGGCCCTGGAAAGTCGGCGTCGCGTCCGTCCCCGTAGTTCTGCTCGCGCTCGCTTTTCCGCAGCAGCCCCTGTTGGCCTTCACGGCCGGCGTCGTCGGCCTGTCAGCCTTCACCAGCACCGACGAGGGCGAGGTCGGGGATTGGTTCTCGTCGTCCTGGGGGTTCGCCAAGCAGATCCTGCCACTGTTGCTCTTCGGCGTGCTCATCGCGGGCGCGCTGCTGGGCCGGGTGGGCTACGAGGGACTCATCCCCTCGGAGTGGGTGGCCAAAGCCGTGGGCGGCAACTCCGTCCGGGCCAACTTCTTCGCCTCCTTCGCCGGGGCTTTCATGTACTTCGCCACCCTGACCGAGGTGCCCATCCTGCAGGGCCTCATCGGCGCAGGGATGGGCAAGGGGCCTGCCCTGGCCCTGCTCCTGGCCGGCCCGGCCCTGAGCCTGCCGAGCATGCTGGTCATCAACAGCATCATGGGCGCAAAGAAGACCGTAGCATTCGTCAGTCTGGTCATCGTCATGGCCACGTTCTCGGGGTTTATGTACGGGGCTGTCTGGGGCTGAGCATCTAACTTCTGGCAATGGAGAATGGCAACGGGGAGGGCAGCCGCTCGGCTTCCTCCCCGTTGCTGCGTGGTTCGGTCGGGAATGCGCCCTAGATCTTGAACCGGCTGACCATGCCGTCGAGATTGCCGGCCAGGCCGGCCAGGGGCTCGGTCTTGCCCCTGATCTCCTCGGTGGCCTGGCGGAGTGGCGCCACGTCCTTGATGATGCTGTGGACCCGGCCGACGAACTGGTTGGCCCATTCGGCCAGTTCCTGGGTTTCAGTGCCCGAGCGGTCCTCGATCCACTTGGTCAATCAGGGACGCTCCAGGCGAATATGACCGCATTGACATTGGCGGTGATGAGTCGTCGACATGCCGCACCGTGCGTTCATGGAAGGGCGCATGTTGCCGGCGGGATTTTCACCACGGCGACGGTCATGTCGTCCGTTTTCTTGGCGGCGCCCCGGAATTCGTTCAGGGCGGCGACCATGGCGCGGACCATGGCGGCCGCATCGGCGTTCCGATTGGCCCTTATGACGTCCTTAAAGCGTTCCTTGCCGAACATGACGCCTTCCGGGGAGGTCGTCTCCCATATCCCGTCCGTGCCGATGACGATGATCCGGCCGGGCGGCAGGCGCGGGTGCTCGCGCAACTCGAAGGCCGCGTCGCGGATGACGCCCAGGGGGAGCCCGCCGCCGGCAAGCTCCTCGAACCTGTCGCCTGCAGGGTCGTACAGCAGCGCAGGGTCATGCCCGGCCCTGACCCACCGGACGGCGCCGTGGCCCGTCAATTCCAGGAGAAACAGTGTCATGAAGCGGCCAGTCTGGTGCATGTCGTCGGAGATGAGCTCGTTGACCCGCCGCACGACGACGTCCAGCCGCTCGTCCGAGGCCGCGTGGCTGCGGATGTACGCCCTGGCCGAGGCCATCATCAGGGCCGAGGGGATGCCGTGTATTCCGGTCCAAGCTGAACATGG
>DPKT01000255.1 GCA_003542385.1 Desulfomicrobium sp. | reverse complement strand
AAGGGGCTCGGCCGCGAGGCCTGGAAGCCGGTCCTGCAGCGCCTGGTCGAGCGCGGCGTGGACAGCGTGGCCGTGCGCGACGGCGTCCACCACGTCTTCGCGGGCCAGAAGTTCGACAGGTACGAGGAACTCTTCGCCACCGTCGTCCGCTCCCTGGAGTTCGGCGAACTCGACGAGGCCGGGAGCATGGCCGCGGCCGAAATCCTGAAACGGATGCTGAACGACCTCTGGCAGGAATGCCGGGACATGGGAGAAGGGGAGGGCTGAAACGCGCAGGGATGTCGGAAACGGGTTGACACGGAGGGGCGCTTCAGTTTCTCTCCGGTCGGCCTCCATCCGTAACGGACCCCGACCATCAACCCCGCGGAGCCGCATATGACCGACATCGTCATCCGCCCCATCGGCGTCATCCATTCCCCGTTCACCGACCGGGCCAATATGCCCATCCAGCCCTGCGGCGCCCGCGACACGGCCGGGACCGTCGTCGTGGACGAGGCCCTGGCCCCGGGCCTGCGCGACCTGGAAGGTTTTTCACACATCTACCTATTGTACCATTTTCACATGAGCCAAGGCTTCGACCTGACCGTGGTCCCGTTCATGGAACCGGCCGAGCGGGGGCTCTTCTCCACCCGCGCCCCCCGGCGGCCGAACCAGATCGGCCTGTCCGTGGTGCGCCTGCAGCGGGTGGACGGCAACGTCCTGCACATCCTGGGCGTGGATGTCCTCGACGGCACGCCGCTGCTGGACATCAAGCCCTACTTCCGGGCCTTCGACGTCTTTCCCGACGCCGTGAGCGGCTGGGCCGAAGCGCATCAGGACAAGGCCGGGGACGTGCGTTCGGACGAGCGCTTCGCAAACCCCAGGGGGTGATTCCTCGACGAACATGCCTGAGTCGGCGTCTTAGCGCGCCCGGACATGCGGCTTGCAAAAGATGCCGCCCGAGTGTGAGTTTGTTTTGCCTTTGCGGCCTGTTCTTTGCTATCTTGTGTCCAAACCCCGGAGGACACCATGGAAAGCGCAGACCAGTCCGTGAAGATCATGGTTGAAGACGTCGAGCTGACCCTCCATCCTCTTGATTCCGTTGACGTGGGCCTGACGCCGGCAGGATTCGACCTTGTCCGCAGGGCCGCCTTTTCCATTCTCGGCGGGCGGATGCCCGTCGCCAATCTGGAAGAATTTTCCTTCCACCAGATCCTGGCCATGTTTTCGGACCTTGTCTGCTGGGAGGAGGCCTCCGGCAGGCTCTTCATGTGCGCGGACCTGCCCGGCCGGTGCTACTGCCTGCCCATCCCCGCGGAGCACTGGCGCGTCCTGACCAAAGGGCAGACCTTTCATTGACGGAGCAGGGCGGACGGCACGGAAACCCGAAGTCCGGCCGCACTCTCGACCGTCGGCGATTCCGAAAGGGCCCCCTGCAGCGGGCCCTTTCTTTTTCTTGGGTTTCGGGCCGCTTTGGCGTAGCGCCCCAGGGACGACCTTCCACAGAACCGGGCCGGGATTCAGAACCCTGCCTCAAGCGGAGAAAGCACATGAAATCCGTCTGCGTATTCCTGGGATCGAGCGCCGGCAACCATCCGGCCTATGCGCACGCAACGGCCGATCTGGGCCGCGAACTGGCCCGGCGCCGGATCACCTGCATCTACGGCGGCTCCCGCACGGGGCTGATGAAGACCCTGGCCGACAGCGTCCTCCAGGCCGGGGGAGAGGTCGTCGGCGTGACCGTGCAGCTCCTCAAGGACAAGGAGGAGTTCCACCGGGGCCTGACGCGCCTGCATGTCGTGCCGACCATGCACGAGCGCAAGAACCTCATGATCGAGCTGTCCGACGCCTTTCTGGCGCTGCCCGGCGGCATCGGCACCCTGGACGAGCTCTTCGAGGTCTGCACCCTGCGTCAGCTCGGCTTTCATTCCAAACCCTGCGGCCTGCTGAACGTGAACGGCTTCTTCGACCCCCTGCTTGACATGCTGGGGAAGACCGAACGGGAAGGGTTCATGAAACGGCCGCTTCACGACGCCCTCGACGTGGCCGAAAATCCGGCCGAAGTCCTGGACATGCTGCAGCGCAGGATTCCGTCCCTGTCGTAACAGGGGGAGGTTGCGATTTTTATCCGGAAAATTGCTGCGCAAAGGTTGTCCTCTTCGCACCGGACGGGTTAAGGGTTTTTTCGACAGCGGTCCGGATCGGCGCAGGCATAACTTTCCTTTCGAGTTCCCCTGACGATCCTGACACTTGGGCTCATAACGCAAGAATGAGGAGAGCGTGGGACGGGTTCAACTATTGTTTGCCCTGTGCGCGGCCGGAGCTCTGGCGCTCATGGCGGCATTTCTTTTTCAGCCTGAAGGCGATGCCTCCCTCAGGCGGCTGCGGAAGACGGGCGTGGTTCGCATCGGATATGCGGTCGAAGCGCCGTTCGCCATCCTTGGCGAGCGGGGCGAGGTGACCGGCGAAGCTCCGGAGATCGCGCGTCACGTGGTCGAGCGCCTCGGCATCTCCCACATCGAGTGGCGTCAGGTGGAACTGGGCGGCCTCATCCCCGAACTGCGGGCGGGACGCATCGACGTCATCGCCTCAGGGCTCTTCATCACCCCCGAGCGATCAGGAAAGGTCCTTTTTTCCCGACCCACCATGGCCGTGCGCCAGGCAATGCTTGTGCCTGCGGGCAATCCCCGCGGCCTCCGTTCCTACAGCGACATGGCTGCCCGTCCGGAGGTCATCGCCGCCGTTCTGGCCGGCTCCGTCGAGGACATGCTCATGACGCGCCTCGGTGTGGCCAACGGCCGCCTGCTGCGTGTCCCCGACGCCCTGACGGGCCGCAGGGCCGTGGAAACGGGCCTGGCCGACGCGCTGCTGCTCTCGGAGCCGAGCCTGCGGTGGATGCTGTCGCGCGGCGAGCCCGGGCGGCTTGAAGTGTCCGTTGACGAGGAACTGGAATCAGGCTTGCCCGCGTTCGCCTTCAGACTGGACGAGGCGGGGCTCCGGGATGCCTGGGACGAAGCCCTGGCGGAATATCTGGGCTCCGCAGCGCACCTCGCCATGCTGGGTTCCCTCGGGTTGTCCTGGGCCCCATCCGCAACGCAGAAAGTCGGAGGATGAACTTGCCGCACGTCGACCAACCCGGAGAATGGAGGCCATCGCGCTGGGTCTTTGCCGCCGTGCTGCTGGCCCTGTGCAGCGTGGGCCTGCTCGCCTGGATGCATTGGGTGCAGACCACGGCCCTGCGGCAGACCACGGCCTATCTCGGTGAACTGCGCCTAGCCAGGACCGACCTGGCCAAGGGGTTCATGCAGGCCAGCCTTGGCGCGGACCCCCAGTCGCCGTTCAGCCAGGACACCGGAATGGCCCTGTTGCGTCAGGCCCTGCGTTCCTTCGAGGCGTCCGCGGCACGGCTGGACCCGGCCGACTCGGAGCAAGCCGAACAGTTCGCCAGCAGCATCCGGAGCTTCGGCCTGCTCCTGCAGGACTGGCGGGGGGGCACGAGGCAGGACCAGCGGCTGGCCGTATCCTTGCGCGTCGCCCACTCCGGCCTCGAAATGCGGGCGGCCGAGGTGGACGCGCTGCTGCAGGAGCGGATCGAAAGCCTGACCGCCAAGGCCCGCCGTACATATGTCGTCAGTCTGCTCGGCTCCCTGCTGGCCCTGAGCGTCATCCTGGGCATCGTCCTGACCGCGGTGCGCAAGGAACGGGCGGCCCTGCACGAACGCATCCGGCAGGGCAGGGCCCTCGAGGACAGCGAGGCCCGCTTCAGGGACATGTTCCTCAAGGCGCCCGTGGCCATGGCCATGGCCGACGGGGCGGGACGCATCACCGCCGGCAACAGGAGTTTCGAGCAGCTTTTCGGATACACCCTGGACGACGTGCCCGACGTCGCCTCGTGGTGGACTCTGGCCTTTCCCGATCCGGACGCCCGCTCCGAGGCCATGTCGCGCTGGGAGGCGACACTGGAAGACGCCCGCCGCGCCGGCAGGGAATTCGACGCCGGCGAATTTCGTTTGACCTGCAAGGACGGCGTGGAGCGGGCCGTCAGGATCTCGGGAATTTTCCTGGAGGAGGGCGTGCTGTCCTCCTTCGTCGACCTCACGCCCCTGCGCCGGGCCGAGACCCAGCTGCGACTGTGGGCCGAGGCCTTCGAGAACGCCGAATTGGGGCTGGCCATCGTCGACGCCCGGACCAACACGATGCTGGCCGTCAACCCGGCCTTCGCCCGCCTGCGCGGCTACGAACCGGCGGAGATGGTCGGACTGCCCGTCTCCGCGCTCTTCGCCGCAGACAGGCGCGGCCAGCTTCAACAGATGGTCGAGACCCTCAACGCCTCGAACTACGCCGTCTTCGAAAGCGAACACATGGCCCGGGACGGGCGACGCTTCCCCGTGCTCCTGGACATCACGGTCCTCAGGGACGAAGCCGGCAGACCCATGAGCCGGGTCGCCTACGCCTTGGACCTGACCGAACGCAAGGAGGCCGAGGCCGCCCTGGCCGCGGCCCAGGCCGCGGCCCTGGAACAGCAGCGGCAGGCCAGGATCGCC
>DPKT01000116.1 GCA_003542385.1 Desulfomicrobium sp. | reverse complement strand
TAGGCCCGCGGCAGGCGCAGCGCCAGAACGGCTCCGGCGCAGGCCCCGATCCAGAGCATGGGCCACGTGGGCTGCGGTCCCCCGGATACCCATGGCGCGACCAGACTGACGATTGCCAGCAGGGCCGCGGCGCAGGACAGGTAGAGGGCGAAGCCCAGGGCGAACATCTCGCCCAGGGCCTGGAAGACCAGGCGGTCCGGCGTGTAGGGGTGGTTCACGCCGCGCCTGTTCCAGATGATGAGCCTGTTGTAGCTCAGGTTCTGGCGCTTGCGGTAGCGCTGTTCCACCCAGGAGCCCAGATAGGCCAGGGGGAGGGAGAGGACGAGTATGATGGCCGTGACGCGCATGTCCGCTTCGGGCACACAGGCCAGCACGCCCAGGGTGGCGGTCAGGGCCAGCAGGCCGTGGGGCGGGATGAAGGTGCCGGCCGGGAAGAGGTCGAGCCACAGGAGTTCGAAGAAGATTCCGGCGCTCAGGGGCGGCTGCAGCCTGAAGGTCAGGAGCGCCCAGAGCATGGCGGCGAAGAGGGGGCGGTGGACGAAGCCCAGGTCAAGGGCGAAGCGGGTCAGCCAGAGCAGGGCAAAAAAAAACCGCCTCCGGCCAGAATGGTGAAGTCGTGAGAGGTGATCATGACGGTTCCGGGTGGTTCATAGGTTGACCTTCGGCGTGGCCGTGGGCACGCAACGGAAATCGATCTCCACTTCGTGGTCCGCGAAATACTTGAGACAGCTGCGGTCGTCGGGCCCCAGGGCGATATGCTCGCAGACCTGCTCCTTGCCCGGCCCGTAATGCAGATTGCCGATGTTGACCTGGGAGAAGGGCAGTCCGGCCATGTGCGCGGATCTGGCATCGGCGCAGGTGGAGAACAGCACCAGGACGTGCTGTGAGACATTCCCCTTGAAGACGCGGCGCAGGACGTCGGGCGTTTCGGCCACGGTGCAGCAGACGAAGGACACGTCGCTCGGGACGGCCAGGCTCATGATCTCCTGCCTGAGGGCGTCGGAGGCCAGGTCGTCGTTGGCCACCACCAGGGTCTTGGCCCTTATGTGCGGCAGCCAGGCCTCGATGACCTGGCCGTGGACCAGCCGGTTGTCGATGCGGAACCAGATCACGCCTAGGCCTCGCCGATCTTTCGGGTCAGAACCTCGCCCGCGAGCACGATGCCCTGGATGCCGGCGTTTTTGGCATTCTGGGCCAGCTGGGTCAGCTCCTGGTCGCGCATGCCGAGGATGCGCAGCAGCATGGGCAGGTTGACCCCGGTCAGGACGTCGACCTTGCCCGGCTGGAGCAGGGACAGGCCGATGTTGGACGGCGTGCCGCCGAACATGTCGGTCAGGATGATCACGCCTTCGCCCGTCTCCATCCGTTTGACGGCGCTTTTCAGGTCCGTCAGCAGGGTGGCCATGTCCACCGCGCCTTCCACCGCTATGTGGGCGCACTGTTCCTGCGGCCCCAAGATGGTCTGGGCAGCCTCCAGCAGATGCTGGCCGAACTGGCCATGGGTCACCAGAATCACTCCAACCATTCTTCCTCCAGAACGCGTTATCCGAGACTGAAATGCCGATGCTCCACAGAGACGGTGTACCCGCGCGCCCTCAGGTGGGCAAGCACGGCCTCTGTCACGGCCACGGAGCGGTGTCTGCCGCCGGTGCAGCCGAAGGCCATGGTCAGGCGGTAGCGCCCTTCCCTGGCGTAGAGGGGCACGGTGAAGTCGAGAAACTCCAGGAGCCTCTTCAGGTACTCCCGGCCGGGTTCGCCGTCCAGGACGTAGCGGGCGATGGCTTCATCCTGTCCGGACAGGGGGCGCAGGTCCTCGACGAAATAGGGGTTTGGCAGGAAACGCAGGTCCATGACCGTGTCGGCCTCGGCCGGGGCCCCGTACTTGAAGCCGAAGGAGATGAGGTGCACGCGCATGCCCTGGCTCAGGCTGGCGATGCTCGCCCACTTGTCCTGGATGACGCGGCGCAGGTCGTGGACCGAGTAGTGGGACGTGTCGACGACCAGGTCGGCCTGGTTACGGATGGGCTCCAGGATCTCCCGTTCCCGGTCCAGGGCCGCTTCCAGGCCCAGGTTGCCCGTGGCCAGGGGGTGGGGTCGGCGCGTGGTGGCGTACCTGCGCAGCAGGACCTGGTCCGAGGAGTCCGTGAAGATGATGGGCGGGCGCACCGACAGCTTCTCCATGTCCTGCAACACTTCCCGCCACTGCCCGGCGAAGTCGGGCTGGCGCAGGTCCATGCCCATGGCCAGGCCCGGGTAGTCCGTGGACGAGGACGAGAAGAACAGCTCGATCAGGGCCGGGGCCATGCGGGCCGGCAGGCCATCCACGCAGAAGAAGCCCATGTCCTCGAAGACGCGCAGGGCCGTGCTCTTGCCCGAGCCCGACATGCCCGAGACGATGACGACGTTTTTCGGTGCGTTGCGCATTTCCATGGCGGGGGTTCCTTGCACAGGCTTCAGACGGACTGCAGCAGCCGCCACAGCCCGTCGCCGCCTTCCGCGTCGGCGAAGGCCTGGCGGAAGGCGTTGTCCTTGAGCAGGCGCGAGATGGTGGCCAGGATCTTCAGATGCAGGCCCACCACGCTGGAGGGGGCCAGGACCGTGAAGAAGATGGTGGCCGGCTTGTGGTCCAGGCTGGCGAAATCGACGCCTTCGCGGCTGCGTCCCACGATGACCATGACCTGGTCGAGGCTGTCCAGCTTTCCGTGAGGGATGGCGATGCCGTCTCCGATGCCCGTGGTGCCCAGCATTTCCCTGTCCAGGAGCACCTGGGCCACCCGCACGGGGTCAACGCCCGGGAATTTGCCCGGGAGCGGGGAAACGAGTTCGGCCAGGACCTCCTTCTTGGTCCTGGCCGAAAGGTCGGAGATGATCAGGTCTTTATCCAGGTATTCGGCAAGCTTCATGCCCTTATACCCCAGGGTCGATGAGGCCGAAGTCGCCGGTCTTGCGGCGGTAGATGACGTTGACGCGTTCGTTCTCGGCATTCAGGAAGACGAGGAACTCGTTCTCCGTCTTGCCGAGCTGCATGGCGGCCTCTTCGACGACCATGGGCTTGGGCTCGAAGTGGTCGGTCTGCTGGATGCTCTGCCTGCGCTTGCCCGTGGTGTCCTCGTCGAAGCTGATGACGTCCATGCGCACGGTGTCGCCGCCGGCCTTGCGCTTGCTCTTGTCCTTGTCGCGGACCTTGCGCATCTGGGCCTCGAGCTTGTCCCACACCATGTCGACGGTGGAGTACATGTCCTCGCTGTCCTCGCGGGCGGAGATGTGCACGTTCTTGCCGGTCAGGACGACGTCGGCGATATGGCGGAATTTCTCGACTTCGAGGTTGACCTGCAGTTCGGCGTCAGGGGTGCCGGCCATGAACTTGCCGAGCTTGCCGAAACGGTCCTTGGCGTACTTGCGCAGGTGGTCGGAAGGGTCGAAGTTCTTGAAGTTGAAGACTATCCTCATGGAATCCTCCTCGTCAGTTGAGGGTCAACCCCGCGTCTTCCCGGAAGGGCGGCGAGGGGTGGAATATCAAAACACCTGCTTGCGCTTGGATGACGACTCGATGCCCAGGACGGCGCGGTATTTGGCCACCGTGCGGCGGGCGATGTTCACATCCAGCGTTTCCTTCAGCACCGCGGCGATCTTCTCGTCGCTGTAGGGGTGCTTGGGGTCTTCCTCGCTGACCATCTTCTTGATGATGGCCTTGACGGACTCGGAGCCCACCTGGGTGCCGTCGTCCATCTCCAGCGCGGAATTGAAGAAAAATTTCAGTTCGAAGATGCCGTGCGGGGTGGCCACGTACTTGCTCGTGGTGATGCGGCTGACCGTGGACTCGTGCATCTCGATGTCGTCGGCCACGTCCTTGAGGATCAGGGGCTTGAGCTTGGTCACGCCGTGCTCGAAGAAGCCCCGCTGAAACCGCACGATGCTCTCGACCACCTTATACAGGGTTCTCTGCCTTTGGTGCAAGCTCTTCATGAGCCACATGGCCGAACGCATCTTGTCGTGGAGGTACTCCCGGTCCGGGCCCTTCACGGCCAGGCTCGTGTCGTCCATGTAGTAGGGGCTCAGCTGCAGCTTGGGCAGGCCGTCGTCGTTCATGACGATGACGAAATCGCCTTCGTACTCGTACACGAAGACGTCGGGGCTGACGAAGACGGTGTTGTCGCTGCCGTAGCTCGCGCCGGGCATGGGGTCCAGGGTCTGGATGATGTCCAGGTAGGCCTTCAGGTCCTCCATCTGGATCTTGAACTTGCGCAGGAGCGGCTTGTAGCGGCGCTTCTCGATGTCCTCCAGATGCTCGTCCACCAGGGAAACGAGGATGGGGTCGTCCTGGCCCAGGACCTCCAACTGGATGAGCAGGCACTCCTTGGGGGAACGGGCGGCCACGCCCACGGGGTCGAAGCGCTGCAGGCGGTGCAGGACGGACTGGACCAGGGCCAGGGGCGAAAGGGTCTCGGAGGCGATCTCCTCGGCGCTGGTCGTCAGGTAGCCCAGGGAGTCCAGGTTGCCGATAATGGCCTCGCCGATGGCCTCCTCCTCTTCGGTGATGTTGGAGAGGCAGAGCTGCCACAGGAGGTGGCCTTCCAGGGAGGGCTTGCCCGAGAGCCTGGCCTCGTAAGACATCATCTCCTCGAGGGCCTCGGTCTCCTTGAACTGCACCTGCTTGGTCGTGCTCGAAAAGTCGCCGAGGTAGTTCTCCCAGTCGGCGTTGCGCATGAGCTCGGCGTCGTCGAAGGACACGTCGGCTCGTTGCTCCACGGGCGGGGCCTGGGATTCGACCTCCTCGGAGATCTCCCGCGGCGCTTCCTCAAGCATCGGATTTTCCAGCAGTTCCTGCTGGACGGCTTCGAGGAGCTCGAATCGGGAGAGCTGAAGCAGCTTGATGGCCTGCTGCAGCTGCGGGGTCATGACCAGCTGCTGCGTCAGCTTGAGGTTCTGTCGGAGTTCAAGGCCCATAGTGTCTCTGTCGTCCCAGCGTAAGATGCAGTGTTGTCGTCGGCGGATTCATCCAGCAAAGACTTTGCCACAGAAGGCAGGTCGTGGCAATCCTTGGGAAATCGGCACCCCGCTAAAGGCTGAAACCCTCGCCGAGATAGACCTTGCGCGCCCCGGGGTCGGCGACGATCTCGTCGGGGCTGCCGCTCAGGATGATGCGGCCGTCGTACACCAGGTAGGCGCGGTCGCAGATCTGCAGGGTCTCGCGCACGTTGTGGTCGGAGATGAGCACACCGATGCCCTTGGCCTTGAGGCCCTCGATGATGGTCTGGATGTCGTCCACGGCCAGGGGGTCGATGCCGGCGAAGGGTTCGTCCAGCAGGATGAACTTCGGGTCGCGGATCAGGGCGCGGGCGATCTCGAGCCTGCGGCGCTCGCCGCCGGACAGGTAGGCCGCCAGCTGGTCCTGCAGGCGGGTGATGCCGAGTTCGTCAAGGAGCCTGTCGGCCGTGCGCTTCTGCTCCTCGGCCGAGAGGCCGGAGTATTCCAGGATGAGCTGCAGGTTCTGGCGCACGGTCAGCTTGCGGAAGATGGAGCTTTCCTGGGGCAGGTAGCTCATGCCCAGGCGGGCGCGCTTGTGCAGGGGCCAGCGGGTGATGTCCACGCCGTCCAGTTCGACCTTGCCGCGCGTGGGCGGGACGATGCCGGCCAGCATGTAGAACGTGGTCGTCTTGCCAGCACCGTTGGGCCCGAGCACGCCGACCACCTCGCCCTGCCGGACGTCGAGGTCGATGTCCCGGACGACGTCGCGGGACCCGTAGCGCTTGGCCAGCATCTTGCCGCTGAGGGTGGTCACGGCTTGAGCCCCGGCGCGTCGGCCGGCGTGCTGAAGATGGCCTCCACGCGCTTCTTGCCGCCGATGACTTCGCTGCGGTTTTCCTTGATGTAGAGCTTTATGACCTCGCCCTGGATCCTGTTGGCGCCTTCCATGAGAATCGGGTTGTCCTCCAGGGTCAGCAGGTCCTTGGCCGCCTCGTAGGTGGCTTTGCCGCACGTCCCGGAGCGTCCCTTGTCGGCCTTGATGCGCACGTTGCCCTGAGCGATGATCCGCTTGATGGATCCCTGCTCGTCGAGGGCGCCCTGGGTGGAGTTGGACGCGCCCTGCTTCTTTTCCAGGAGCACGGTCAGGGTGTCGGACCACAGCTCGATGTCCTGGCGGATGACGTGCACCGAGCCGGAGAAGACGACCTGGTCGGCCTGCTGGGTGTACTGCATGTTGTCGGACGTGATCTTGACCGGGACGGCCTGGGTGGCCCAGGCCGTCGACGAGAACACGAGAAGAATGATGAGTGCCAGTGATCGCATATTGGGGTACCCGCTTGTCAGTTCAGAATGACCTGGATATGGCCTTGGGCCAGGAAATCCCCGCTGTCCAGGAAATATGTCAGGGTGTCGGCCCGGCCCTGCATGGTTTCGGTGACGAGGTCGACGCCGCCGGTCAGGAGCAGGTTGCGGTCCCGGCCCAGATAATCCAGTTGTTCGGCCCGCATCCGGTACTCGCCGCGGGTGGCGTTGACGCCGCCCCACATCCTGGCCCGGTCTTCCTTCTGCCAGACCTGGCCCTGGGGCGCCATGACCACGATGGCCTCGCCGTCCTCTTCGCCCCAGTAGGTGATGGCCGGGGCGGTCAGGGTCAGCTCGTCGCCGGCTTCGGCGTAGCTGGCCCCCGTGGCGTTCAGGTTCCAGAGCTTTTTGCCGTCCTTGCCCTGGCTCAGGTTCACGCCCTTGAGGCTCAGGTCAACGTCCACGGTGCGGGCGATGTCCGGGGTCAGACGCTCGGGCCACAGCATGCGCCAGC
>DPKT01000040.1:225-7169 GCA_003542385.1 Desulfomicrobium sp. | reverse complement strand
CGGCATGGGCCTCGTTCTGCCCGAAAGCTGGCCCTGCGGCACAAGCCTGACGGTGGCTGGCGTAACGGGAGACCCGCAACGCGCGGCGCTCCTCCTGGCCCGCCACGATGCGGCCACGGAGAACATGGAGGGCTTCGGCCTGGCCCTGGCCGCGCATCGCAAGGGCATTGCCCTCCTTGAGGTGCGGACCGTCTCCAACCCCGTCGGCGTGCGCGACAAGACGCGCTGGAACTTCCGCCTGGCCCTGGACTCCCTGGAGTCCATCCTGCCGACCCTGACCGGAGCTGCCGCATGAACCCGCTTTCCGTGGCCATCTCGCCCTGCCCCAACGACACCTTCATTTTCGGGGCCTGGGTGCTGGGGCTTTCGCCCGCACCCGCCGGCAGGGACAGCCGCTTTTTCTGGCACGACGTGCAGGAGCTCAACCAGGGCGCGTTCAGCGGCGCGTGGGACGTGGTCAAGGTCAGCGCAGCTGCGGCCCTGCGCCTGCGAGACACGTACGCCATCCTGCCCTGCGGCAGCGCCTTCGGCCTGGAGCACGGCCCCAAGCTCGTCACCCGCGAGGGTTTCCGCGGCGAACCCCGTCGGATCGCCGTTCCCGGCATGGACACAACGGCCATGTGCGTCCTGAACGCGGCCCTGCGGGGAAACTTCACGCCCGTGCCCATGATCTTCCACGCCATCGTCGAAGCCGTGCAGGCCGGCGAGGTCGACGCGGGCCTGCTGATCCACGAAACGGCCCTGGTCTACGACCGTTACGGCCTGGCCCTGCATACGGACCTCGGCCGGTGGTGGCGCGAGGAGACCGGGGGCCTGCCCCTGCCTCTGGGCTGCATCGTGGCGAAACGGGAATTCGGCGACGGTGTCCACTCGGCCCTGGCCGAGGGCATCCGCGCGAGCATCCTGCACGCGCGTTCGGACAGGCCATCGGTCATGCCCTTCATCGCCGCCCTGGCCAGAGAGCTTGACGAGGCCACGCTCGCACAACATATTGCCGCCTACGTGAACGACTTCAGTCTGGACATGGGGCCAGACGGCCAGGCCGCCCTCAACTTGCTGCAAACATTCCGGGATCTGTCATGAACGACGCCTTCGCCCAACTCAAGGTCGCCTTCCTCAAGGAACTTCCGGCCATCAACGCCGCCATCCAGAGGGAGATCGACGCCCTGCACCCGCTGGTCCGCCCCGTGGCCGCGCACGTCATGGACGCCGGAGGCAAGCGCCTGCGGCCCATGCTGACCATCCTCTTCGCCCGCGCCCTGAATTTCAGGGGGGACGACCTGTACACACTGGCCAGCTCCCTGGAATTCCTCCATTCGGCCACCCTGATGCACGACGACATCCTGGACAACGCCGACCTGCGCCGCGGCAGGCAGGCCGCCCACGTGCGCTTCGGCCTCACCCCGACCATCCTGGCCGGCGACGCCCTCCTGGCCCTGGCCAACGAAATCGTGGCCCGCACCGGCGACCCGGCACTGACATCCTGCATCTCCAAAGCCATCATGGAGACGGCCAGCGGCGAAATCATGGAGATCGCCGCCGTGCGCAACGCAAACCTCAGCCGGGCCGAATACCTCGAGATCATCACCGGCAAGACGGCCTACCTGATCCAGTCGGCCTGCGAGTTCGGCGCCATCTCCGCCGGGGCCTCGCAGCGCCAGTGCGCCGCGGCCAGGGAATTCGGCCTGAACCTCGGCATCGCCTTCCAGCTCGTGGACGACGCCCTGGACTACACCTCCGAGGCCGGCACCTCGGGCAAGCCCCTGGGCGGGGACCTGCGCGAGGGCAAGTTCACCCTGCCCCTGCTCCTGTACCTCGAATCCCTGCCCGCAGACGAGCGTAGCAACACGATCCGGGACCTGACCGAAGCGGACCTGCCCGCCGACAGGCAGGATCGGATCATCGCCGACATCGTGGCCGGAGGCTTCGCCGGACGGACCCGCGACGAGGCCAAAACCTACCTGGCACTAGCCAGCCGGGCCTTGGACGTGCTACCCGTGTGCCTGGAAAAAAACCTCCTCGGAGCCATGATCGATTTCGTTCTGAAGCGGGACAAGTAGCATGACACAACAGGATCGCCTTCCTCCGCGCAATTTCACGACCTCGTTGCGTGCCAGCCTGAAAGCGACCTTCTCCCCCGCCACGGCCCAGCTGCTCCAGGAAGCGGTCAAGCCGGACCCGAATTTCGGGGTCATCGCCTCCATTCTCAAGGCGGACCCCGCCCTGGCCACGGCCATCCTCTCCCTGGTCAACTCCCCCTACTACGGCCAGACCAGCAAGATTTCGGATCTCCAGCGCGCGGCCATCATCCTCGGCAACAACGAGATCCTGCGCATCGCCCTGTCCCTCTCCCTGCAGAAGAACCTGAACAGCACCCTGGAGAAAAACGGCTTCGACACCTTCGCCAACTGGCGGGTCATCGTCTGGGCGGCCCTGGGCGCTGAACTCGTCGCCCGGCGCCTGTGCCCCAGGGAGGCGGAGACGGCGTACATCTGCGCCCTGGTCAAGGACCTGTCCCTCCTGCTCTACGCCGCCACCTACCCCGAAGAAGTGCGGCCTCTCCTCTCACGGCCGGACTTCGTCAACACGGGGCCGTCCTTCATGAGCTGGCAGGAGTGCCTGCCGGAGGACCACTGCTCCCTGACGGCCGAACTCCTCGCCGAATGGAATTTCCCGGAGCACATGGTCGCGGCCATCACCGCCCACCACGACCTCGAAAACCTGTTCGACTACCCGCCCCTGACCCAGGCCGTGATCTTCGGCACCCGCTGGGCCGAAGTGGAATTCCGCACCGACCCCGCCCCGGACGGTCTCGCGCAGCTGCACTTCCTGCTGAAGAAGGCCGGAGCGCTGCCCCCCGAGGGCGTCGAAGGGCTGCGTCAACGCTGCTCGTCGCTTTTCGCCGAGATGTGCTCGGCCATGAACATCACGGAGCTCCCACCGGAAAACCGCTACTACGAGCACTCCCTGCAGGCCATCCAGGACTTCCACTACCAGGCCAAGGAAATCGAGGGGCTGACCGGCGGCAACTCAGCCCTCGCGGCCTGCATCGGCCGGCACCTGCGCTGGAACTGGAACTGCCGCAAGGGTGAGATCATCCTCGACGCGCCGACCAACAAGCACTGGGAGCGCTTCGTCCTGGCCGAGGACGGCGTGAACGGCCCGACCGTGGCGCAGTCCCTCAAGGATTTCAAATCCCACGGCGACTTCACCGTCCGCCTGGAGACCGAGGACGGCGTGGCCGGCGAGCTGCGGCTGCCCGGCTTGCAGGACTCCGGGCAGGCCAGGGCCGAGGCGGCCCTCTACGCCAGGCTGCTGGCCCGCAGCCTGTGGCGGCAGATCACCACCGTGGCGCAGCTTGAGATCAAGGCGGAACTGCTCGACATCCTGCCCACCGGAGTCGCCCTCCTCGACACGGACGGCCGCATACTGCGCGCCAACCCCACTTTCGCCCGATTCCTGGGCAGTTCCGCCCAGCTCGAAGACAGGCTGCGCAAGGACATGCCGCCTGAACAGTTCCAAAGCGCCCGGCACGGATGGCGGATGTTCCTCCTGGACCCCGCGCAAAGCGCCCACTGCGCCATTCACGCGCCCCTTGGCCCGTCGGACGCACCCACGTCGCCCTTCGCCCTTTCAAGCTACAAAATTCGCCAAGGCTCCCGGACCAATGTCCTGACCGTGGTCCAGGATCTGCGCGAAATCCGGATCCACGAAATAGAGGCCCTGCACCAGCGGGACTTCCTGAACAACCTGCTGTCCACCATGCAGGACCTGGTTATGACCACCGACAGCAAAGGGGTCATCACCTTCGCCTCGGGGCGTCACGGCGCGTTCCTGAAGGGCCGCAACCTCTTCCAGCTGACGCGACCCATCAACCTGCAGGAAGAGCCTTGGGACATGGAGTTCCTGGAACAGAGCCAGAGCGCCGTGGAGGTCCAGATCGTCCTCGACGACGAGCACCTGCAGCTGGAGCTGGTTTTTTCCCGGTTTGCCCACGGCGCGGAGTACGGCCTCGTGGTCGGCCGAAACATTTCCGCCATCCGCAGGCTGGAACGAAAAATCCGGGAGCAGGCCCTGTTCGACTCCCTGACCCAGGTCTTCAACCGCCACCACCTCGTGCCCCTGCTGGAACGCGAACTGTCCAGGTCCCGACGCACAGCGACGCCCCTGGGCCTCATCTTCTTCGACATCGACAAGTTCAAGGTCTTCAACGACACCTACGGACACCACGGCGGGGACAAGGCCCTGAAGGAACTCGGGCAGCTGCTGCGCGGCGTGCTGCGCAAGGGCCTCGACTTCCCCTGCCGCTTCGGCGGCGACGAGTTCGTCATCATTTCGAGCAATTCCAGCGTGGCGAGCCTGCTGACCGTGGCGGAACGAATCCAGAATGAATTCAAGACCCTGCACAACGGCTCCGTGACGCTGAGCATCGGCATGAGCCTGCTCGAACCCGAGGACACCGCCCATTCCCTGCTTGAACGCTGCGACAAAGCCAATTATCAGGCCAAGGCGCAAGGCGGAAACGCCATCGTGCACCTGCAGACGAACACACCAGTAAATTAAGCACCACCCAGGAGAACAGCATGCCGATCCGAGTCGAAGTGGCTCTGCGCAAGGCAGTCATCGATACCCAGGGCAACAAGACGGCCCACAAGATACACGGCGAACTGGGGCTTCACGTGGATCAGGTCCGGATCGTCCGGGTCTACACCGTCGAAGGGCTGACCGCGGCGCAGGCTGACCAGGCCATCGAGGCCGGCGCCCTGCACGACCCGGTCCTGCACACGGCCCAGACCACTCCCGCAGCCTCGGATTTCGACTGGATCATCGAGGTCGGCTTCCGACCCGGCGTGACGGACAACGAAGGGCGCACCGCCCGCGAGACCCTGCGCACCGTGCTCGGTCTGGGCAAGGACGCCAAACTCGCCGTCTACACCTCCACCCAGTACCTGATCTCGGGCAAGCTGGACCGAGGCCAGGTGGAACACATCGCCAAAGACCTTCTCGCCAACGAGCTCATCCAGCGCTTCCAGATCTCCGACCGCCAATCCTGGGCCGCAAACCCAGGATTCCCGGCCCGCACCGCGGCCGTAACCGGCGAAGCCTCGGACACCGTCGAGATCGTCGACCTCTCGGCTATGAACGACGAGACCCTCATGCGCCTGAGCCGGGAAAATACGCTGGCGCTGAGCCTCGAAGAGATGCGCTGCATCAGGGACTACTACGCCCGCCCCGAGGTCGTCGCCCACCGCAAGGCCAAGGGCCTGCCCGCCGCGCCCACGGACGCCGAACTCGAATGCCTGGCCCAGACCTGGTCCGAACACTGCAAACACAAGATTTTCAGCTCCCGCATCTCCTACGAGAACCGCGAAAACGGCACCACGGCCGAGATCAACAGCCTCTACAAGACCTTCATCCAGGGCAGCACGAAACAGCTCCGCGAACGCATGGGCAAGGACGACTTCTGCCTGTCCGTGTTCAAGGACAACGCCGGCGTCATCCGCTTCAGCGACGACATGAACGTCTGCATCAAGGTCGAGACCCACAACAGCCCCTCGGCCCTGGACCCGTACGGCGGAGCACTGACGGGCATCGTCGGCGTGAACCGCGACCCCATGGGCACGGGCATGGGCGCCAACCTCCTGTGCAACACCGACGTGTTTTGCTTCGCCTCCCCCTTCCATGAAGGCGAGCTGCCGCCGCGTCTCCTGCATCCGCGCCGCGTGTTCGAAGGCGTGCGCGAGGGCGTGGAGCACGGCGNNACGGTCAACGGCGCCATCGTCTTCCACGAGCGATTCCTGGGCAAACCCCTGGTCTTCTGCGGCACCGTCGGCACCATGCCGGCCACAGTCGCCGGGCGCCCCAGCCACGAGAAGCGGGCCCTCCCGGGCGACCGAATCATCATGACCGGCGGCCGCATCGGCAANNACGGCATCCACGGCGCGACCTTCTCCTCCGAGGAACTGCACGAGGGCTCGCCGGCCACGGCCGTGCAGATCGGCGACCCCATCACCCAGCGCCGCATGTATGATTTCCTCATGCGCGCCCGGGACCTTGGCCTCTACAACGCCATCACCGACAACGGCGCCGGGGGCCTGAGCTCCTCCGTGGGCGAGATGGCCCAGGACTGCGGCGGCTGCGACATGGACCTGGCCAAGGCGCCCCTGAAGTACGACGGCCTGCGGCCCTGGGAAATCCTCGTCTCCGAGGCCCAGGAGCGCATGACCCTGGCCGTGCCGCCCGCCAGCCTCCAGGCCTTCATGGACCTGGCCGAGGAGATGGGCGTGGAGGCCTCTGACCTGGGCTGCTTCACGGACTCGGGCTACCTGCACGTGCGCTACGGCGACAGGATCGTGGCCGACCTGGACATGGCCTTCCTGCATGACGGCGCCCCGCAGATGCGCCTCAAGGCCGCCTGGGAGCGCCCGCAGACCTGCTGCTGCGGCCAGGCCCCCGAAGCCAGGGTCGCGGACCACCAGGAGTTCCTGCAGGCCATGCTCGGACGCCTGAACATCTGCTCCCGCGAGTACGTCATCCGCCAGTACGACCACGAGGTCCAGGGCGGCAGCGTCGTCAAGCCCCTCATCGGAGCCGAGAACGACGGCCCGGCCGACGCGGCCGTGGTCCGTCCCCAGCTCGGCAGCGACAAGGCCCTGGTCATCGCCAACGGCATCTGCCCCAAGCTCTCCGACCTGGACACCTACTGGATGATGGCGAACGCCATCGACGAGGGCGTGCGCAACGCCGTGGCCACGGGCGCGGACATCCGCCACATGGCCGGCGTGGACAACTTCTGCTGGTGCGACCCGGTCCAGTCCGAGAAGACCCCGGACGGCGAGTACAAGCTGGCCCAGCTGGTCCGCGCCAACCAGGCCCTGGCCCACTACTGCCTGGCCTACGGCGTGCCCTGCGTCTCCGGCAAGGACTCCATGAAGAACGACTAC
>DPKT01000040.1:0-137 GCA_003542385.1 Desulfomicrobium sp. | reverse complement strand
ACGGTCTACGTCCTGGGCCTGACCAAGAACGAAATGGGCGGCTCCGAATACGCCGACCACCTCGGCGTGTGCGGCGCCGTGCCGCAGGTCGACGCCGTCTCGGCGCGCACCCGCTACGAGCGCATGCACCAGGCCAT
>DPKT01000154.1 GCA_003542385.1 Desulfomicrobium sp. | reverse complement strand
CCACCTCGACGCGCGGGGCCGATCATCTGCGCGGCCGCAGCTGGGCCTACGGCGAGAACGACCCGGACCTCTACCCGAAACTGCAGGCCTCGGGCGCCATGCACGCCGACATGGACGACCCGGTCGAGGCCATCATCCTGTCCGAACGGGTCTGTACCCTGGCCGACAGCGTGGGCCGCTGCAAGGGCGCGGTCAACTCCTGGGCCAACGCCCTGCCCCTGGCCTGGAAGGAGCCCCTCTTCGGCGGCCTGGCCCGCCTGCTGACGGCCGCCACGGGAGAAGCGTTCGACGAGGAGGGGCTCATCCACGCCGCGGACCGCATCTACACCCTGGAAAAAGCCTTCAACGCGCGCCAGGGCATCACGCGGGTCCACGACGCCATACCCCTCAACCCCGACCTGTTCGGCCCCGAGGACATGGAACGGGAAAAGGCCAGGCACAACGCCATGCTGGACCGCTACTACGCGCGCCAGGGACAGGACCCCGTCACGGGCATTCCCACCCGGGAACGCATGGTGGAGCTGGGACTCGCCGCGGAGGCGGCCAGGCTTCACGGGGAAGGCCCCTATCCCGAGTGGACGGGGCCGACGCTCTGGCCGCAGGAGAAATACCCGCACGGCGGACAGAGGGCCTGAACGGGTGGCGCAGCAGCGTCTCACCCCTCAAGGGTTTGAAAAAGAACCAATTCTTGCATCGGTGCAGGGGATGGTGTTACACGCTCCCAAGACCGGCTGATCCGCAACGCATTCCGAACATGGGACGGGTTCATGCGACTTCTCTGCACCATTCTGCTCCTGCTGGCCCTGACCGGCACGGCATCTGCGGCCCCGTCGCTGAACCTGACCGTCGAGGAGCGCGCCTGGCTCGCCAGGAACAGGGACAACCTGGTCCTGTCCTACGACCGGACCTTCCCGCCCATCGAATTCGAGTCCCCCGACGGATCGTTCTCCGGACTGAGCTCCGAGCTCATCGCCCACATCGAGGAACGCCTCGGCATCACCTTCCGCAAGCAGGCCCTTCCCTGGGAGGACGTCCTGAAAGGTCTGCAGGACGGGAACACGGCCCTGGCGCCGGCCATGATGCAGACGCCGCAGCGGGCCGGTTTCGTCCTGTTCACACCTCCCTACGCGAGCCTTCCCCTGGTCATCGTCACCTCGCGAAACATGGCCAGGACCCTGAGCATGAACAATCTCGACGGGCTTCGCGTGGCGGTCGTGCGCGGCTATGCTTCGGGCGACATCGTGCGTTCCTCGAACTTCGGCCGCTACAAGGTCTTCGAGGTCGACAACATTCCGGAGGGGCTGCGCGACGTCGCCTTCGGCGCCGTGGACGCCTTCGTGGAAAGCCTGGCCGTGGTCGCGTGGCACATCCAGAAGCAGGGCCTCTCCAACCTCAAGGTCGCCGGCGACATCGGCCTGAACCAGGACCTGTCCATCGGGATCAGCCGCAGATATCCCCTCCTGGCCAGCTCCATATCCAAAGTGCTCGATTCGTTGAGCGAAAAGGAAAAGCAGGCCATGACGGAGCGCTGGATCAGGCTCCCGTCGAACTTCATGGACCCGGTGACGCGCAGGGTCCTGTCCTTCGCGGCCCTCACCGCCGTCGTCACGGTCCTCGTGCTGGCGGGGCTGGCCTGGATCCTGAGCCGCAAACTGCGCAGGAAGGTGTCCGAACTGCAGAGCACCGAAACGGCCCTTCTGGATCAGGTCGGACGTTTCCGCCTGGCCATGGAAGCCACCCAGGCAGGATACTGGGAGTACTTCCCGGCCGAGGAGCGCGAGGAGCACAGCCCCGAGTGGCACAGCATGCTCGGCTATCCGGCGCGGCAGACGTCCGGATCCCTGGAAAACTGGCGCAACCTGATCCACCCCAGCGACAGGAACGACGCCGCGGATGCCTTTTCGGGCTACATCCGGGACGGCGGACGGGGCATGTACGAGGCCGAATACCGCCTGCGCGCCCAGGACGGCTCCTGGCGCTGGATTCTGGCCAAGGGCCGGACCGTGGCCTGGGACGAACTGGGCCGCCCCAAGCGCATCATCGGCCTGAACATCGACATCGACAAAACCCGGCAGGCCCAGGCGAAAATGGAGAGGTTCCAGGCCCTGAACAAGGCCCTGCTGGAGCAGACCACGCAGTTCATCGGCCTGCTGAACCTGCATGGCCGTCTCCTCTCGGCCAACAGAAGCGCCCTCGAATGGGTCGGCGTCGACGCCGAGCGGGTCATCGGCAAGCCTTTCTGGGAGGGGCCGTGGTGGCCGGACAGGGCAGAGGCCGAAGCATTGCTCCGTCAAGTCATCGAACGCGTCCGAGACGGCGAGACGATCCGCCGCGAGATCACGCACGTCGATGCCGCCGGGCGGGAAGCCTTCTTCGACTTCACGGCATCGCCCTTCCGGGACGAAAACGGCAGGGTCGTCAACATCATCGTCGAAGCCAGGGACATCTCCGAACTCAAACACAAGCAGCAAGCCGTCGAGGAGAGCGAGCGGCGCTTCCGGACCATCTTCGAGAGTTCGCCATATTCCATCGTCATCAACCGCCTCTCCGACGGCCGGTACATGGATGCCAACACCGTTTTTCTCGAACGGCTGAACATCAGGCGCGAGGAACTGCTCAAGCTCTCACCCGAGGAAATTGGCAGCTTCCCCGATGAGCACCGGAAGGAGATCATGCTCGCCGTCGGCGCCAGGCAGACCCTGCACAACCTGGAGACGACGACCGTGCGGCCCGACGGCAGGACCATTCACCTGCTCTACTCCGGCGGCTTCATCACCCTGGGCGGCGAGGACTGCATCCTGTCCATGACCGTGGACATCACCGAACTCAAGGAGGCCCAGGAGGCCCTGCGGCGATCGGAGGAAATGTTCTCGCGCCTCTTCCACCTCTCGCCCGACATCATCACGCTGGCCAGATTCAGCGATGGCATCCTGCTGGAGGTCAACGAGGCCTTCAGCGCCCTCACCGGATTCAGCCGGGAGGAGGCCATCGGACACAGTACCTTGGACATCGGCCTCTTCGCCGTTCCCGGACGACGCGCGGAATTCGTCGAAATCCTCGCCCGCGACGGACAGGTCGACAACTTCGAGTTCGACATGCGGCACCGCGAAGGACACATCCTGCACGTCTCCGTGTCGGCCAGGGTCGTGCCCGTGGCCGACACGCACTGCATCCTGGCCATTTCCCGCGACATCACCCACCTGCGGGCCATGCAGGAGACCATGGTCCAGTCCGAGAAGATGCTTTCCCTGGGCGGCATCGCGGCAGGCATCGCCCACGAGATCAACAACCCCCTGGGCATCGTCCTGCAGGCGGTGCAGACCATCGCCCTGCGCACCCGCTCGGACTTCCCGAAAAATATCGAAGCGGCGGCCAGGATCGGCGTGGACATCAAACAGGTCGAGCGCTACCTGACTGAGCGCAAGATCGACGTCTTCATCCGCGACATCCAGGGCGCGGCCGTGCGCGCCGCGGAGATCATCCGCCACATGCTTGACTTCAGCCGGCGCAGCGAGTCCAGGCGTTCCGTCTGCGACGTCGCGACCGTTGTCGAAAACGCCCTGCGCCTGGCTTCCAGCGACTACGACCTGAAGAAGAACTACGATTTCAAGTCCATCGAGATCATCAAGGACATCCCGGCGGATCTGCCCGGCTGCGAATGCACGGAAACGGAGATCGAGCAGGTGCTTTTGAACCTCCTGCGCAACGCGGCCCAGGCCATGGCCGAGGCCGAGCCCCCCACCAAGTCCCCGCGCATCGCCATCCGGGCCCGGGTCGAGGGAGAGTCCCTCCGGATCGACATCGCCGACAACGGGCCGGGCATCCCCCCCGAGCACCGCAAGCGCATCTTCGAACCCTTCTTCACGACCAAGGCTTCGGGCGCAGGCACGGGTCTCGGGCTGTCCGTGTCGTACTTCATCATCACCAAGGGTCACGGCGGGCGGATGCGCGTCTCCTGCCCGCCCGAGGGGGGCACCGTCTTCACCCTGGAACTGCCCTGTCTGGCCCGCTCCGAAGAAGCCGCCGCGGGGTCCTAGACGAGTGGACTACATTCAACGTATCGGGTCACGAATATGTATGACATTTTCCGTATGCCATATAAGTGGGAATGCGTATGAACATCCTGGTCATCGATGACGAAGAAGGCCTGCGCCGCTCCCTGTGCGCCTACCTTGAGGACTTGGGGTACGATGCCCTGGACGCAGGCAACGGGCTCGAAGGCCTCAAGGTCATGCGCGCGCACATGCCGAATCTGGCCGCGGTCATCGTGGACCTGAACATGCCGGTCCTCGACGGCTACGGGTTCCTGCGCCATGCCAGGGAAGAGGCGCCGGAGCTGCCCATCGTCGTACTCTCGGGCGTCGGCGTGGTCGACGACGCCCTGCAAGCCGTGCGGCTCGGGGCCTGGGACTTCCTGACCAAGCCCCTGCACAATTTCAGCATCCTGGAGCACACCCTGAACAAGGTCACGGAAAAGGCCAGGCTCATCAGGGAAAACCGGGAGTACCAGACCAACCTCGAGGAACTCGTGCGGCAGCGCACGGCCGAACTTGAACGGACCCGCAGGCAGATCATGCACCGCCTGAGCCGGGCGGCAGAGTACAAGGACAACGAGACCGGACACCACGTCATCCGAGTCGGCGAGATAGCCGCGGTCCTGGCCGAAGCCCTGGGACTCGACGCGGAGAGCTGCGACAACCTGCGCGACTGCGCGCCCCTGCACGACATCGGCAAGATCGGGGTGCCCGACGAAGTGCTGCTCAAACCGGGCAAGCTCGACCCCGATGAATGGAAGATCATGCAGCGGCACTGCATCTTCGGCTGCGAAATACTGGGCCCCCTGACGAGCAAGGAGGAGGCCCACGCCAGCTGCGAGAACTGGGCTGTCAAGGGGCCGGAAGGCAACGAGCTCCTCGACCTGGCGCGCATGCTGGCCCTGCTGCACCACGAACGCTGGGACGGCACAGGCTACCCCTTTGGCCTGGCCGGGGAGGCCATCCCCCTGGAGGCGCGCATCGTGGCCGTGGTCGACACCTACGACGCCCTGGCCAGCGAACGGCCCTACAAGAAAGCCTTTCCCGAGGAAAAATGCCTGGCGATCATCAGGGAGAGCTCGGGCTCCCATTTCGACCCGCAGGTGGTCGAAGCGTTTTTCAGGAACACCGAACGCATCAGGTCCATCCGCTCCAAATGGAACGACTAGG
>DPKT01000273.1:347-3766 GCA_003542385.1 Desulfomicrobium sp. | reverse complement strand
GGCCTGGAGGGCGTCGCCCTGGCGTCCATCGCCAACGGCGAGAGCCGCCGCGCAGGCGAACTGGGCGACGCTATCTTCCGCCCCGGCCGCAAGAACCCCATGCCGCTCAAACCCGGCAGCCCGGAACTTCTGTTCCTGCAGCACGTGCGCGACACCGCGCACCGCTTCGTCATCTCCCGCCTGCGCCGCCACAAGCGCACGGCCCAGCTGTCATCGGGCCTGGACGCGCTGCCAGGCGTGGGTCCCAAGACTTCCCGCCTCCTGTGGGAGCGCTTCGGCAGCCTGGAGGCCATGTTCGCCGCCGACGTCGAAGACCTCGCCACGATGCCCGGCTTCGGACCGCGCAAGGCCGCCGCATTACACGATACCCTGAGGACGCTCCAAAACGCAGGCGGGCCCGAACCGTCGTCTGAGCCGACCATTCTTCCGTAACGCCGCCGTTGCGGCTCCTTTCACGATTCGCCCGGAATGCGTCCGAAATGTTGTTTTCGGAGCGCAACAGTCCAATTTTCTAGGAATAAATGCCGGTCCTGATTGCATGAATTCGATGTTGTGGTATGCAATGGCAAACATGCATTCCATATTCATCAATCTTCGACCGCATGGAGGGTTTATGGACAAGACCTGTTGGAAGGCGGCCCTGGTACTGGCCCTCTGGCTGTGGCCCCTGTCGGCCATGGCCGCCACGGAGGAGGCACCGGGCAGGCAGCTGGCCCGGCAGACAGTCAAGGATGACGCGACCAGGTGGATCACCACGGACCACTCGAAGCACCCCATCCTCAAGCAGCCCTTCGAGAAACCCGAGGACGTGACCAAGGCCTGCCTGTCCTGCCACAGCGAGGCGGCGACGCAGATCCACAAGACCATCCACTGGACCTGGAAGGACCCGGCCGACCCCTCGGGCGAGACCGGCAAGGGCGGCCTGTCCGTCAACAACTTCTGCATCGCCGTGGGCTCCAACGAGCCGCGCTGCACCTCCTGTCACATCGGCTTCGGCTGGAAGGACAAGGACTTCGACTTTTCCAAGGCCGAGGCCGTGGACTGCCTCGTCTGCCACGAGACGACCGGCACCTACAAGAAGTTCCCGTCCAAGTCCGGCTACCCCGTGACCAACGCCACCATGTTCGAGGGCAAGACCGAGTTCCTGCCGCCCGACTACAACGCCGTGGCCCAGTCCGTGGGCCGGCCGGACCGCAACAACTGCGGCACCTGCCACTTCTACGGCGGCGGCGGCGACGGCGTGAAGCACGGCGACCTGGACTCGTCCATGGCCAAGCCCAACAAGCAGCTCGACGTCCACATGGGCGTCGACGGCCAGAACTTCCACTGCAGCCGCTGCCACACCACCGACGCCCACAACATCGCCGGCCGCATCTACGCCACCCCGGCCTCCAAGGACCGCAAGAGCCTGCTGGAGGACGACCTGACGCCCAAGATCATGTGCGAGTCCTGCCACGGCGCGCAGCCGCACAAGACCAACCAGAAGGCCAACGACCACGCCGACAAGGTGGCCTGCCAGACCTGCCACATCCCGACCTACGCCCGCGTCAACCCGACCAAGATGCACTGGGACTGGTCCACGGCCGGCGACAAGAAGCGCGAGGCCAAGAAGGACGAGTTCGGCAAGCCCGATTACGACCCCAAGAAGGGCGACTTCACCTGGGGCAAGAACGTGGTCCCGCGCTACGAGTGGTTCAACGGCTCCATCAAGGGCACCACGGCCAAGGACGTCATCGACCCCTCGGCCCCGGTGCGCATGTCCTGGCCCATCGGCGACGTCTCCGACCCTGCCTCGCGCATCTTCCCCTTCAAGGTGCATACGGGCAGGACGCCCTACGACAAGGTGCGCAAGACCATGGTCATCCCCAAGCTGTTCGGCCCCAAGGACTCTGGCGCCTACTGGGCCGACTTCGACTGGGACAGGGCCATCGCCGTGGGCCAGGCCTACAACGGGCTGCCCTACAGCGGCGAGTACGACTTCGTGGACACGGAGTACGTCTTCCCCATCACGCACATGGTGGCGCCCAAGGAGCAGGCCGTGGCCTGCGTGGAATGCCACGCCAAGGCCGGGCGCCTGGACCATCTGGGCGGCTTCTACATGCCGGGCCGCGACTCGGTGCGCCTGCTGGACATGGGCGGCTGGGCCATGGTCGGGGCGTCGGTCCTGGGCGTGGTTCTGCACGGCCTGGGGCGTTTCCTGAGTTCCGCCGGACGTCGCAAGGAGTAAGGACATGAAAGCCAAGAAGAAGATTTACCTGTACACGCGTTTCGAGCGCTTCTGGCACTGGGTGCAGTCGCTGCTCATCTTCCTGCTGCTGCTGACGGGCTTCGAGGTCCACGGGACCTTCACCCTGTTCGGGTTCCAGAAGGCGGTGGAGTACCACAACTTCCTGGGCCTGACGTGGATCGTGCTGTTCGTCTTCATCGTCTTCTGGGTGCTGACCACGGGCGAGTGGCGGCAGTACATCCCGACGACGAAGAAGCTCTTCGAGGTCATCGGTTACTACAGTTCCGGCATCTTCAAGGGCTTGCCGCACCCTGTGCAGAAGTCCAAGGAGGCCAAGCACAACCCCCTGCAGCGCCTGACGTACCTGGGCCTGACGGCGATCCTCTTGACCCTGCAGATGGGCACGGGCCTGCTGTACTGGCTCTACAACGACTGGGCCGTCTGGAACCTGACCTTCCTGAACCTGCGCCTGCTGGCGCTCATTCACCTGGCCTGCGCCTTCGCCATCCTGGCCTTCGTGGTGGTCCACGTCTACATGACCACCACCGGCCACACCCTGACCAGCCACATCGCGGCCATGTTCAGCGGCTGGGAGGAGGTCGAGGAAGGCGAGGTGGCCGAATGGGAAGTGCACGAGAAACGCTGAGTCATCCTCCCCTCCCGATACGGGGCCGCGGTCCGTCGCCTGACGGGCCGCGACTTTGCATCTTCTTGCTTTCGACATGAAGCGCAGGGGGGCGGACAATTCAATTTTCAAGGTCCGGTCCTTGTCCCGTGCAGTCATGCCTGTGGAATGTCGGTCATCATCGGTTCTTTGGTGCAGGTATGGACGAAAAATTATTCGCCCCTACGCGGAACGCCCGGAACGGTTGGATCTGCGGTGCGTTTGGAATGGGCGGACACATAGGTTCGTCATTTGGAATGGGCGGACACATAGGTTCGTCGTTTGGAGTGGGCGGACACATAGGTTCGTCGTTTGGAGTGGGCGAACACATAGGTTCGCCCCTACGGGATGTGGCGCGGCGGTTCAAAACGATGTCTACCGGTCTGCGTTCGTGCCTCTCATGGCCGGCATGATGCCGGAAATCTCGGCAAATGATCAGGATCGAATGGCGACGGTAGGGGCGGACCTACGTGTCCGCCCTCCCATCGTCTGGAAATGGGCGAACACATAGGTTCGTCGTTTGGAGTG
>DPKT01000273.1:0-223 GCA_003542385.1 Desulfomicrobium sp. | reverse complement strand
GATCACGTTGGCCAGGATCTCGGCCGCCGCGCCCTGCAGGCCGATGTTGGGCATCAGCGTCTCCCCGATGAAATACGTGGCGATCATGGCCAGCCCGCCCAGGGCCAGCATGGCGTACTGCGTCGCGCCGGTGCGGCTCGCGGCTACGGCTGCCAGGGCTCCCTCGGCGCCCTTGGCCAGGAAGGTCAGGGGGGCGAAGACGGCGAAGCCGCCCAGGACGTCG
>DPKT01000070.1 GCA_003542385.1 Desulfomicrobium sp. | reverse complement strand
GCCGGCCATGCAGGCCTGGGTGTCGCTGTCGCCGCCGAGGGACACGGCGTTGCGCACGGCGTCCTCCCAGGAATCCGAATCCAGGAAGCAGACGATGGCCTGGGGCACGCTGCCCTGGCAGGACACGTCGAAGGCGTAGTCGGCCCTGATCTCGTCCACGGACGCATCGAGATCGTAGCCGGACAGGTCGGCGACGCGCTCTCGGATGCTCTCCCTGGAACTCCCGGTGCGGGCCAGGAACACGGCCAGGGCAACGGCCTGCGCTCCCTTGATCCCTTCAGGGTGGTCGTGCGTGACCTCGGCCGAGAGGCGGGCGTGTTCGAGCACGTCGTCCTCGCTGTCGAAGGCCCAGCCCACGGGGCTGACGCGCATGGCCGAACCGTTGCCCCAGCTCCCGTAGGGCGCCCGCTCCCGCGCGTGCAGCCACTCCAGAAAAGACCCGCCGTAGCCGGCGCGGGGGTACCTGAGGCCGAAATCGTGCAGGGCGTCGGCGTACCCGCGGCCGGAGAGGATGGCGTCGGCCACGGCCACGGTCAGCACGGTGTCGTCCGTAAACCGGCAACCCGCGGCGAAGAAGGGGAACTCCTTGGTCTTGACGGGCCTGTGCTCGTACATGGAACCGATGATGTCACCGGCGATGGCGCCTAGCATGGGGAACTCCTTGGCCGGGATTCGGCCGGCCATGGAGTCCATATGGTCCATTTCGTCCATCCCGTCCATCGACGCCCGCCGAGCGCCCGGAGAAAGCCGGCCATATTGCGGCCTGCAGCCGCATATGGCAGGAAGGGCCATGTACTGCAACGCCATTTTCGCCCTGTTTCTCCTGCTCGTGAGCGCCGCGCCGCCCGCCGCCGCGGACGGCGGTTTTCCGGGCAGAAAGGTGCTCGTGGTGCACAGCTACGACCGCGGCTTCGCCTGGACCGCAGACATCGACGACGCGCTGCAGCGCGAACTGCTCCCGCGACAGGTGCAGATACGCACCTTCTTCATGGACACGAACCTCCGGCCGCGCGAGGCCGACATCATTGCCGCCGGCCGCAAGGCCACGGACATCATGCTGGAATTCCGGCCTGACGTCGTCATCGTCAGCGACGACAACGCCCAGAAGTATTTCGCCGCGCAGTACGCCGGCAACGCCTCGGCCCCGTCCTTCGTGTTCTGCGGCGTGAACAAGGCCCCCGCCACATACGGATACCCGGCAATCAATGTCACGGGCGTGGTCGAGAACCTGGCGTGGGCCAAGGGGCTTGAACTGCTGCGACGCCTGAAGCCGTCCATCAGGAAAATCGCGGTCCTCAGGGACACCCGCCCTTCGAGCCTGACGGAAGCCGACAAGATGAATTCCTCCGGGCCGGACGACATCGAGGCCTCCTGGTTCGCCATCGACAGCTTCGAAGAATGGCAGAAGCGAGTCCTGGCCGCCGGTTCCGATTACGACGCCCTGGCCGTCATGACCTACAACAACCTGACCGATGCCGAGGGCCACATCGTGCCTGCCGAACAGATCATGCTCTGGACGCGGGACAACGCCGTTCTGCCCACCCTGGGATTCTACGACTACACCGTGGCCGACGGCACGCTGTGCGGCGTGATCCAGACCGGCTTCGAACACGGGACCTTGGCCGCGTCCCTGGCCCTGCGCATCCTCGGCGGTGAACGCGCCGGCGACATCCCGGTCATCAACCAGACCAGAGGACTGATCATGCTGAACAGCCTGACCGCACGCAAGCTCGGCATCGAAATCCCGCATCGTCTCTCCCAGGAGGCGGCCGCACTTGTGGAATGATCTCGCCATTGTCCTGACCCTCTGGCTGGCCGCGCTGTCGATCCCCGCACACGCTCTCGCGGCCGAGGACGCTCGCGCAGGCACGCCGCCCAACATCCTGGTGCTGCACTCCTACAACCCCGGGCTGAGCTGGACCGACGACATCCACAAGGGGCTGACCGAGACGCTGGCCCAGTCCAACCAGACGTGCACCATCACGACGGAATACCTCGACGCCAAGCGCTTTCCCGACCCCGACCTCATGGCCATGCAGGCCGAAGTCATCGCTGCGCACCTGCGCACCATGACCTTCGACCTCGTCGTGGTTTCCGACGACGCCGCATTTTCCTTTGTCCTGAAGCGGCGCGAGGAACTCTTCAGGGGCATTCCCATCGTCTTCTGCGGGGTGAACAATTTCCAGAACGAGATGCTGCGCGGCGAGACGGACGTGACCGGCGTATCGGAGATCATTTCCGCCCAGGAAACCCTCGAAACGGCCCTCGCGCTGCACCCCGACACCAAGGACGTCGTCATCATCGGCGGCGCGAAATCGAGCACCGACCGTTCCAACCGCAGCGAGTTCCTGCGCCTCATGCCCGCCTACGCCAGCCGGGCCCGGTTCCATTTCTGGCAGGACATCCCCACGCCGGCCCTGGTGGAAAAAGTCGCGGCCCTCGGCCCAGGCACCATCCTTTTCCTGAACAACGCCATCCCCGGCCTCGACGGGCGCATGCTGGATTTCGGCCCGAGCGCCGCGCTCATCAGGGCCAACGCCCGCTGCCCGCTCTACGGGCTCTGGGATTTTTTCCTGGGACACGGCATTGTCGGCGGCAAGCTGATCAACGGCACGGAACAGGGACGCCTCGCGGCCGGGATGGCCCTGCGCATCCTGGCCGGCACTCCGCCCGCGGAAATCCCGGTGGTCAAAGGTTCGGCCAACCGCTTTCTCTTCGACTACCGCGAACTGGCGCGCTTCCAGATCAGCGAACGGCTCCTGCCGCCGGGCTCCACAGTGCTCAACCGCCCCCAAAGCCTGTTCGAGGCCAACAGGCGCCTTTTCACGATTTTCGGCATCGTCGTCACGGCCCTGCTGGTGGTCATCGCCTTTCTGGCCGTCATCGGCCAAATCCGGCGCCAGACCCTGCGCGAGTTGCAGCGGGCCCGCCGCAAGGCCGAGGAGGCCAACGAGGCCAAGAGCCTCTTCCTGGCGCACATGAGCCACGAAATCCGCACGCCGCTGACGGGCATCATGGGGCTGGCCGAGCTGGCTCTGAACAATCCGTCCTCCCCGGCCGTGCAGGACTACCTCGCCCTCATCCGCCAGTCCGGCCAGAACCTGCTGCACATCATCAACGACATCCTCGACTTCTCCAAGGTCGAAGCCGGCAAGCTGGTGCTCAAGCCCACGAATTTCCAGGTCCGCAAGATGCTCGACGCGACCATTGCCCTCTTCACCCCCCGGGCCAGGGAAAAGGGCATCGAACTGTCCCTCCGCCTGGATGCCGAGGTGCCGGAAATGCTCTGCGGGGACGAACTGCGCCTGCGCCAGATATTCTTCAACCTCATCGGCAACGCCATCAAGTTCACGGAGCAGGGCGAGGTGGAACTGCGCCTGAGCGCAGCGACGCCCACCGAGGATGGCCAGGGCGTCGTCCTCCACTTCGAGATCCGCGACACGGGCTGCGGCATCCCTGCGGACAAGCTGCCGACCATCTTCGACCGCTTCACCCAGGCCGACCATTTTCCCACCAGAACCCACCAGGGCACCGGACTGGGGCTGGCCATCGTCAAGCAGCTCGTGGAGATCCTGGGCGGGGCCATCGAAGTGCAGAGCGTGGAGGGTGCCGGTTCGACATTCTTCGTCGGCATCCCCCTTGAATACGCCCTTCACGCCGACGCGGAACCGGAAACCGAGACAGCGCACAGGAACGCCTCCGGCAGCCTGTCCGTGCTGGTCGCCGAGGACAATTCCATCAACCAGATTTTCCTCAAACGCACCCTGGAAAAGCTCGGACACAACCCCACCTGCGCGGCCAACGGACAGCAGGCGTTGGACCTGCTGCACGAGCAGTCCTTCGACTGCGTCATCATGGACATCCAGATGCCCCTCATGGACGGCACCGAAGCCACCCGGCGCATCCGTCAGGACCTGGGACTGACGCTGCCCGTCATCGCCCTCACCGCACACGCCCTGCAAGGCGACAGGGAAAAATTCCTGGCCCAGGGTTTCACCGAATACCTGGCCAAACCCGTGGCCATGAAGGACCTGGAACAGGCGCTGTGCGCGGTGGGAGAAGGCAAGGCCGGGATGGGGTGACGGGGGGAATGGACAGAGATGGACGAACACGGACGGGCACGGACGGGGCCGCAACAACGTGACGGGCTGGTGCCTGGCCTCAATGTCCGTGTTCGTCCATCTCTGTCCA
>DPKT01000218.1 GCA_003542385.1 Desulfomicrobium sp. | reverse complement strand
ACTTCGAGATCCGCAAGCAGCTCCTTGAATACGACAACGTCATGAACCAGCAGCGCGAGGTCATCTACTCCTTGCGCCGCGAATTCATGACCGTCGAGGACGTGCAGCCCACCGTCGAGGAGTTCATCGACGACTTGTTGGCCGACATCTACGAGCCCATGGAGAACCGCAAGGGACACGCCGAGTCCCCCGAGGAACTGAGGGGCATGGTCCGCTCCAAGCTCGACGAGATCTTCGCCCTGGAGCGCGGGGTCGAACCCGGCAAGTACGTCGAGAAGGACGAGGCCCGCGCCGCCGTCCTCTCGGTCCTCGACGAGCACCGCGCCGTGGCCCCGGACCAGTATCAGGAAGTCCTGCGCTTCTTCCTCCTCGACGCCCTGGACCGCAACTGGAAGGACCACCTCCTGCAGATGGACTACCTCAAGGAGGGCATCGGCCTGCGCGGCTACGCCCAGCGCGACCCCAAGCAGGAGTACAAGCGCGAAGGCTTCGAGCTCTTCGAGGACCTGCTCTTCCGCATCCGCGAGAACACCATGAAGGCCCTCATGCACCTGCGTATCGAGGTCGTCCGCCAGGAGGAACTCAAGCACGAGGAGCAGGAAGAGGTGAAATACGCCGGCGGCAGCGAACCCGCCGAAACCAAGCCCGACACCGTGCGCCGCGCCGACCCCAAGGTCGGCCGCAACGACCCCTGCCCCTGCGGCAGCGGTCAGAAATACAAACGCTGCTGCGGCAAGCTGGCCTGAAAACGAAAACCTTGGTCCGAGCCGGGGTAAATGCTGACAAAGTTAGTTCATTGGTTTGGACGCGGCAGGGACCACCCTTTAAGATGGCCCCTACCGCGACCATCTCGCGTTGGCTATCCCGTAGCATAGCAAACGGCTGTGACTGCGCATTTTTTCAAATGAATCAGCTTCATGAACGATGTCCTCGTTTTCATGAAGCTGTTTTGATTTCTTCCAGACAAGTCCACATGACGCACACCCAATCCGTGGCGCCTCGACGACCAGCCAGAAAGGTTTGAAGCCAACGGGCACCGTGCGTAGCCATTGCTTCGATACGCCACGGTGGCGGACATCGCGGCTTCGGTAGCATGGGCAGCGGACCAGCTTGCCCTTGGGGCGCACATGCAGGAGGACTTCAGCCGGATGAACCATTATCAAAGTACATGTTGGGGCCGTCCATCGTCAGACGTCAGATTTTGGGAAATATTTGTCTTTATCTGATGCAGTGATTTTGATAAAATTACAAAAAAATTGAAAATTGATGATGCTAATATTACGGTGAGATTACTAGTAGGTTAGTGATCTCAAGTTAGGCGTGCGCACCTCCCCCCATTTACGCCGGAAGTTGAGAAAACATGGAGAACCGCCGATGAGTATGACCACATCCGTCCGCATCGGTCCCGTCCGCGCCCTTGGCTATGGGGGACAGCGAGCCCACGATCTGCGTGAAGGCAAGGTGCCTCCCTATGTCGCCCAGGGCCGAAGCAAGACCAACGTTGGGGGATTCATCCCGACCATTGAGGAGATGCACGAGTATAACGAGGACGCCAAGATTGCCGCCCAAAAGACCGCAAGCGCGGCCTGGATGGCCGCAAAGGCATCTGGCGACCCGGAAGCCATTGCGGCTGCAAAGGCCGCTAGGAGCGCCTGTCGGCTCAAATATGATCGCAGTGGCGTGGTGGCCTACCGCTTCGTCTTTACGTTCGGCCACGAGGCCCAAAAGGCCGTGGCTGACCTGGATCCGACCGAAGTCGATGCCATGGCCTGGGAGGCCATGCACCGCGTGGCCGATACCCTAGGCACCGTGACCGTGGGGATGGGCTGCCATCGGGACGAAAGCGCACTGCACTACCACGGGTTCCTGCGGGCGGTCATGACCTCCGGCAAGAAGCTGAATCCGGGGAAGGGCCAGTGCCGGCAGATTCAGACTGTTGCCGCCGAGGCGTTCAAACGTCTGGGGATCCGGAGAGGCAAGAGCAAGGAAATGTGGATCGAGGAGGACGCCGACCCCTCCAAGTACATCCATGCAAGCGTGGCGGAACTGCACGCTCGACTCCCGCTGGAGCTGGCCGCGGCCAGACAGGCAGTCGAAGCTGCACGGGCAGAGCTAGACCGGATCCAGACAGAGGCCACCATGGTGGACCTTGGGAAGATGATGGCCGAGGATGAAGCTGAAAATCTCCAAGAGTGTGTTTCAGAACTTCGAGATGAGATTGCTAGGCTGCGGGGCTTGGGAGGGCAATGGGACCATTACATTCACCGCCAGGAGGCCTACAGCGACAAGCTTGATGCTGAGATCGATGCAAAGAACTGGGAGTTGGATAAACTCTTGGGGATCGTGCACGGCATCCGTGAACAACAATCAATTGACGAGCATGTTCAGCATGAGCGGGAGCTTGATGCTAAGCAGGGGCAGAAGGCTCAGGAGGGACCAGAAGTGTAATAATCCTGAGTATGCCTTTCGGTCGCCCCGGAAAGCCCTTCCGCTTGATGGTTGGACTCCTCATTCTCAAGCAGCTTGAAAACTTGAGCGAGAGCGCGTTGTCGAGGCTTGGGTCCAGAACCCGTATTTCCAGGCCTTCTGCGGCCAGCAGCGGTTCACCTGGAAGTTGACCACAGGATGCTGCGCAATTACCTCAAAGGCCAGATTGGCGACACCGCGAACCAGTTGATGGCCTGTGCTGCGTCCAATTTCCGGAAGTTCATCCGGATTCTGTGTTTTTTGTGCCTCAAATTCCTTGGGCACATACTTCGACCCAATGTTCAGCCCGTGCAGGCCTGTGCCTGATGTGGCGTTTTAACAGTTTTTCAGTATCGACTATTTAGACGTTATCTTTTTTGGCCATTTCGGCAGCACAAACACCACGGAGTTTCGCATCCGCCGACTGTAAAGCAGGGACGGCACAGGCAAGGGAAATCACGAACTAGGGAAACCCTCTCCCGCGCCGCTAAGCGTCGTGTTTCAGGCTGAAGCTACTTGCCCATCCAGCCCTTCACGGTGTCCGGGTGTTCCTTCAGGAAGCGTTTGGCGTTCTCTTCGGGGGTGCCGCCTGCCTGGTTCCAGGCCATGACCATTTGCAGCTGGGCCGGGGAGTCCCACTTGAAGTTGGAGAAGAAGGCGTGGACCTCGGGCATGTCCTTCTTCAGGCCCTTGCGCACGATGGCCTCGATCTTCTCTTCGCCGCCCAGCACGCCCTTGGGGTCCTTGAGGTACTTGAGGTCCCACTTGCCGAACATCCAGTGCGGGGACCAGGCCGTGACGACCACCCACTCCTTGTTCTTGATGGCGGTGTCCAGGGCCGCGGTCATGGTCGCGCCGCTGCCTTCCATGAGTTCCAGCTTGTTCAGGCCGTAGTCGGCCATGGCCTGCTCGGACAGCTTCATGAGGCCCGCGCCGGGATCAATGCCGATGACCTTGCCGTCGAACTTGTCGGCGTTGGCGTTCAGTTCCTCGATGGAGTCGATGGTCACGTACGCGGGCACGGCCCAGCCGAGCTTGGCGCCGCCCGAGACCACGGAGACCTTTTCAACCTTGTCCTTGACCTTTTCGTAGTAGTCGGCGTGGGTCACGGGCAGCCAGGCCGTGACCATGGCGTCCACGTCGCCCGAGCCCAGGGCCTGCCACATGGCGGCCGCGGCGACGGGCAGGGTCTCGACTTCATATCCCATCTGCTCCAGGGCGGCCTTGGCCGTCATGGTGCTGGCCGTGGCGCAGTCCCATTCGACGTAGGCGATGCGGACCTTGCCCTTGGCGGCCATGGCCGGTGCGGCCAGGAACATCAGACAGATCAGGGAAAGCAGGATTTTTCTCATTCGATTCTCCTTGTGTTTTCAGGTGTCTTTGCGGGTGCCCAGCTTCTGCAGCACCCGGTCCAGGATCATGGCCACGATGACGATGGCGATGCCCGCCTCGAAGCCGCGGCCCATCTGCAGCCGCTGGATGGCCTTCCAGACTTCGCCGCCCAGGCCCTTGGCGCCGATCATGGACGCGATGACGACCATGGACAGGGCCAGCATGACCGTCTGGTTGACGCCGGCCATGATGGTCGGCGCGGCCAGGGGCAGGTCCAGCTTCATGAGGCGCTGCATGCGCGTCGCGCCGAAGGCCGTGGAGCACTCCACCAGTTCCGCCGGAATCTGGCGGATGCCCAGGCAGGTGAAGCGGATGGCCGGCGGCATGGAGAAGACGACCGTCGAGAAGATGGCCGCGGTTTTGCCCAGGCCGAAGAAGGGGATGGCCGGGATGAGGTAGACGAAGGCCGGCATGGTCTGCATCACGTCGAGCACGGGCATGACCGCCTGGTACATGCGCGTGTTGATGGCCGAGAGGATGCCAAGCGGTACGCCCAGGGCGATGGCGCACAAGGTCGAGACCAGCACCAGGGCCAGGGTGCTGACCGTGGCCGCCCACAGCCCCATGTTCCAGATCAGGGCCAGGCCCAGGACGCTGCCGAAGGTCAGCCTGCGGTCTTTTGTCAGGAGCCACACGCCGGCCGCCGTCAGCACGATGAAGACCGGGATGGGGACAAGCAGCAGGCCGCTTTCCATGGCCCCGAGGACCGTTTCGACGACGTCGGCGCTGGCCTTGGTGATGAAGGACAGGTGCTCGACCAGGAAGTCGATGCCGGACTCGATGAATTCGCCCACGGGCAGTCTGAAACCGTTCATGCGGCACCTCCCCGCTCGGCCAGGGCCGCGACCAGCGTGCCGCGCACGATGAGGCCCTTGAACTTGTTGTTCTCGTCGACCACGGCCAGCGGGTAGGGCAGGTCGGCCATGATGCCGAAGAGATCCTGGGCCGGCGTATCCGGAAAGACGGTCTTGATCTCGGTGCAGATGGCCTCGGCCAGCTGTTCCTCGCCCCGGGCGGCCAGGTTCGCGGCCGCGTCGGCGGACACGATGCCGACCAGCCGGTGGTTGTGGTCGACCACGAAGAGATGGGCGATGTTGTGCTTGCGCATCTTGCGCAGGGCCGCGCGCGGGCCGTCGGTGCGGAGGTCGGCCACGGCCTCACTGCGCTTCATGACGGATTCGGCCGTCAGGACCTTGGTGATGTCCACGTCCTCCACGAAGCGGGCCACGTACTCGTCGGCCGGCGCGGTCAGGATCTGCTCCGGCGTGCCGACCTGCACGATGGCGCCGTCCTTCATGAGGATGATGCGGTCGCCGAGCTTCAGGGCCTCGTCCAGGTCGTGGGAGATGAAGACGATGGTCTTGTGCATCCTCTCCTGCAGGTTGATGAGTTCGTCCTGCATGTCGCGGCGGATGAGGGGGTCCAGGGCGCTGAAGGCCTCGTCCATGAGCAGGATGTCGGGGGAGAGGGCCAGGGCGCGGGCCAGGCCCACGCGCTGCTGCATGCCGCCCGAAAGCTGGCGCGGGTAGGAATGCCCCCACCCCTCAAGCCCTACCAGGCCCAAAGCCTCTTCGGCGCGCCGCAGGCGCTCGTCCTTGTCCATGCCCTGGATTTCCAGGCCCATGGCGGCGTTTTCCAGCACGGTCCGGTGCGGGAAGAGCGCGAAATTCTGAAAGACCATGCCCATCTTGCGTTGCCGCAGTTGCCTGAGATCCTCGTCGCCCATGGTCGCGACGTCCTGGCCGTCGACGAGGACCTTGCCGGCCGTGGGCGTGATCAGCCGGTTGAGGCAGCGCACCAGGGTGGACTTGCCGCTGCCGGACAGCCCCATGACGACCACAATCTCGCCTTCCTTCACCTCGAAGGAGGCGTTGTTCACGCCGACGCCATGACGGGTCTCGGCCATGATCTCGTCCTTGGTCCTGCCCTTGGACAGCATCTGCAGCGCTTTCTTGGGGTTCGGCCCGAATATCTTGTAAAGTCCTTCGACACGTATTTTTGCCATTCAATCTCCTTGGCTGCGGGTTCGGGG
>DPKT01000025.1 GCA_003542385.1 Desulfomicrobium sp. | reverse complement strand
GCCAGGGCGCCCTCGGCCCCCTTGGCCGCGAAGGTCAGGGGCGCGAAGACGGCGAATCCGCCCAGGATGTCGGCCAGGGCCGAGCCGAGGCCGCAGGCGCCCAGGGCCCACCAGACCCCCTGGCGCGGGTTCATGAAGCCCAGCACCAGGCCGCCGAAGACCACGGCCACGTCGCCGACGTTGAAGTAGCCCCGGCTGGGCAGGGGGATGCGCACGAAGAGGGTGGTCAGGCAGGCCAGGGCCGTGATGGACAGGGCGGCGATGCGGATATTTTTCATGGTTCCTTCCTCAGATGACGGGTTCGGTGGTCAAAAAGCTCCAATGTCTTCTCGGTCTGCTGGTAGATGCTGATGTAGGCGGCCACGATGACCCCGCACAGCCGCAGGAACCTTCCGCTGCGGCGGCCGGCGAAGTGCGGCGTCAGGTCCATGAAGAAGCGGTAGCGGTGCAGCAAAGGAGTACATTTTTCCATGACGGCCTTCAAGACGATGGCGTTGCGGCGGGCCCCCGGACGGAGCGGCAGGCCCATGATGTCGCGGAAGGTGATGGATTCCAGGCCGAGCTTCACGATCAAAAACGAGTTGGGGAAAACGAGGGCCTTGAGCAGGGAGTCGCTCAGCCAGTCCGTGCGACCCATGAGGCCCGCCCATTGAAAGGCCGCTCCGAAGGCCAGCAGGGAGAGAACGAAGGGCAGCACGAAGAGGATCGACCGCCATGCGGAGCGCAGGCCTCCCCTCCAGGCCGCGGTGGCCAGCAGCACGGCCAGCAGCGCGGCCTGCAGTCCCATCTTTCCGTACCATGGGCCGAAGACGAAGAGTCCGAAAAAGGCCGACAGCAGGGCGAGGATCGTCGCGACTTTCAGACCGGCCACAAGCGCTCCATGCCGAGGTGAACCTCCGGCCTTCCGGCGTCGGGCCGCTCGAAGGTGAGTTCGAAGCCGTCCGGCAGGTCCGGCCTGACTCCCGGCCTCTCCAGGTGCGAGACCTGCACGACCCAGCCGAAACGGCCCAGGCCCAGGGCGTCGAGCTGGGGGGCGGTCAGGTATTTGTCGAATTCGTCAAGAATCACGACCTCCCGGCAGCCGCAGGCCTCGATCCAGGCCGAGGCCAGTTCCCCCAGGCCCTGCGGCGCTTCGAGGCCCATCAGGGCCAGGGTGGCGCGCATGGTGTTCTGCTGCAGGTCCATGTCCTGGGCCAGGTACAGCAGGCAATGCCGGTCCCGCAGGTTTGGGATGAGCACGTGTTCGAGGAAGGTCGTCTTGCCCGCGCCGTTCTCCCCGCGCAGGCGCAGCCAGCTTCCGCGGGGTAGCCGCAGGTCGCGGGCGAGCTCATAGCGCAGGCCAGCGTTGGGGACGGGGTAGGTTCCGGCGTCAAGTTCAAGCATGGCTACCTGCCGGTAGCGGTTCTTTCCCGACCAGGGTGAAGAGGTCGGCCTCGGGCAGGACGGTCGCGAAACGGTCCAGGAGCAGTTCGCGGTTGCGCGGCGAGAGGGTTTCGAGGACGTGCACAAGCAGGATGCGCAGAGGGCGGCGCGGCAGCAGGGCCATGAGGGTCAGGCAGCAGATGATGGCCTGCTCCCCGCCGGAATAGGACGAGAGCAGCCGGCCGGGTTCGAGGCGGACGCCGAACAGGGCGCACTCCCGGCCGATGTCCGCGAGGGCTCCTTCCCCGGCGCCCAGGAGCAGGAGTTCGTCCTCCAGGGTGGTGCCGACGAAGAGGTTGTGCATGTCGATGACGCAGTGGTCGCGGCCGTGCAGGGTCAGGGGCGAGGCGTTCACGGGCGTCCTGCGCTCCTCGGATTTGTTTTGCTTGACTGGCTCGGGCGGTGATGCAATGGACATGCTCCATGATCAAATACAGTATCGAATGCTGGCTCTACAACGATCTCCAGGACCGCTTCCTGCTGCTGCGCTGTCCCGTGACGCACCGTCATGATGAATACTGGCAGCCTGTGACCGGCGGCCGCAACGCCGAGGAACCCTGCGTCGAGGCCTGCCTGCGCGAAGTGGAGGAGGAGACGGGGGTGAAGCTCGCCGTGGAGATGCTCGAAACCGTCATCCCGGAATTCTGCTTCTGCATCCCCGAAGCCCGCATCGAACTGCGCAAGCCCGTCTATCTGGCGAGGGTGCGCAGCGAAAAGGTCGTCCTCTCGTCCGAGCACATCGGCTACTACTGGTTCGACGCCACGGAAGTGGAGAGCCACCTGCACTGGGACTCCAACAAGGAGTCCTTCCGCCAGGTCCTGGCCTTCACCCGCCGTCAGTTCGCTCCCGCCCCCAGCAGCCCTTCCAGATAGGCGACGATCTCGTCGCCGTCCCAGCGGGCCATGCCCGTGTGCCCGAAAACCACCCTGCCCTGGCGGTCGAAGATGTACGTCGTCGGCAGCCCCTCGGCCTGAAGTTCCGGCGGGACGGGCGGGTCGAACACGTACAGCGGCATGTCGAGTTCCCTGGACATCGGGTGGGCGCGCACTTCATCCGCGGTCTCGGTGCTGATGCACAGCACGCGCAGGCCGTCGTTCCCCTCGAATTTCTTCCACAGATTCCGCAGGTACGGCATCTCGGCCCGGCAGGGCGGGCACCACGTGGCCCAGAGGTTCACGACCACGACCTTTCCGCGCAGGTCCGCAAAGGACGTGGCGCGGCCGTCCAGATCCGAGAAGGTCCCCTGCAGATCGCCCAGGCGGGTCATGGCAGGAAGTTCCGGCTGGCCGGCGTCGGCGTCGACGAAGCCGCCCATGATGACAAGGGCCGAAGCGGCTTCCAGCAGAAGCAGGGCGACGGCGGCGAAAAGGGCGCTCAGAGCCGGGTGTCGTTGGGTATTCATGCGGTTCCCCCGCCCTGGGTCAGGCCAAGGCTCGTTTTCAGGCTGCGGATTTCTCCGGGGCTCAGGTGACGCCATTTCCCGGACGGCAGGTCGCCCAGGGTCAAGGGCCCAAGCCCCACCCGCTTGAGGCGCAGGATGGTCAGCCCGAGGTCGCGGCACATGCGCCGGATCTGACGGTTGATCCCCTGGCGCAGGGTCATGCGCAGCAGGGTGCCGCCGCTGCGCAGCGTCCGCGCCTCGACGTCCACCGGGGCAAGCGTTTCCCCCTCCTCAAGCCGCATGCCCCGGCGCATGACGTTCAGGGCATCCTCCGGCACGGCCTCCCGCACCACAGCCTCGTAGAGCTTGGGGTGCTCGTGGCTGGGGTGGGTCAGGCGCAGGGTCACCTCGCCGTCGTTGGTCAGCAGCAGCAGCCCTTCGGACATGAAGTCCAGACGCCCCACGGGAAAGAGGCGCAGCGCACGTAACTCGCGCGGCAGCAGGTCGAGGACCGTCTGCCGGCCCTGGGGGTCGCGGACCGTGGTCACCGTGTGCGCGGGCTTGTGCAGCATGATGTACACGGGCTCTGCGCTCTGGCTGCCTCGCACGGGCTTGCCGTCGCAGGCCACCTCGTCGCGGCCCGG
>DPKT01000164.1 GCA_003542385.1 Desulfomicrobium sp. | reverse complement strand
TATCCCGGTCAGACGCAGGCGCAGCTGCGCGCCGCCGGTGCGTTCGGCTCCGGTGAAGCGCAGCCTGGCCCGGAAGCGCTGCTCCAGCACCAGGGCGGCCAGGACGAAGGCCACGAGCACGGCGGAGAGCTGCGATGCCGCGTTCAGGGAAAAGAGGCCGAACCAGGCCTTGTAGATGGCCGTGGTGAAGGTGTCGTAGTTGAAGATGGAGACCGCGCCGAAGTCGGCCAGGGTTTCCATGCACACAAGCGTCAGGCCCGCCGCGATCCAGGGGCGCGCCATGGGCACGCAGACGCGGAAAAACGCCCTGGTGGTCGAAAGCCCCAGGGTCTGCGCCGCTTCCATGGCCGTGCGGCCCTGGGTGAGGAAGGCGCTGCGGCACAGCAGGTAGACGTACGGGTAGAAGGCGAGGGACAGAATGGCGGCAACGCCGAAGACGTTGCGGATGTCCACGAAGCCCGAGCCGGGGAAAACCCTGCGGATGGTGGTCTGCACGGGCCCGGTGAAGTCGAGCAGGCCCAGGTAGACGAAGGCGAAGACATAGGGCGGAACGGCCATGGGCAGGGTCAGGGCCCAGGAGAAGAATTTCCGGCCCGGGTAGTCGCAGGCGGCGGTCAGCCACCCCATGCTGATGCCGATGACGGCTGTCAGCGGAACCACGCAGGCCAGGAGGAGCAGGGTGTTGCCGACGAGGTCCGGCATGACGTGTTCCGCGAGGTGCCCCCATATCTCCCGCTCCGGCGAGAGGAAGGAATACAGCAGCACTGCGATGGGGAGCGCGGCCACGCCCGCGATCAGCGCGGCGGGCAGGAGCAGGCCGGAGGGGCGGCTTGCGAGAAAGCGGAGCCGGGAGGAGGGCCCTCCCGGTTCCGCGTGCATCTGGCGCTGGGTCGACGGCATCTTATTTGTAGCCGGCACGGTCCATCAGCTTGATCGCCGCAGCCTGGTATTCCCCGTACTTGGCGACGCTTAGGGTGCTGGCCTTGAACCCGCCCCAGGCGGCCACGCGCTCGTCGGCAGGCACTTCGGGGTTGGCGGGGTACTCCATGTTCAGGGAGGCAAACAGGGACTGGGCTTCGGCGGAGGACAGCCATTCGATGAGCTTGACGGCCTCTTCCTTGTGCTTGGCGTGGGTGGTGATCCCGGCGCCGGAGACGTTCACGTGCACGCCCGATCCGTCCTGATCGGGCCAGAAGATGGCCAGGGGGCTGGCGGGCTTTTCCTCCATGAGCTTGCCGAAATAATACGTGTTCACCATGGTCACGTCCCCGACTCCCGCCGCCACGGCTTCCATGGCCTGGGCGTCGTTGGAGAAGGGCTCGACGGGGGTGTTGGCCACCCAGCCGGCGACGATCTTCTCGGCTTCGGCCTCGCCGCGTTCGGCGATGAGGGCGGCCACGAGGGACTGGTTGTAGACCTTCTTGGACGTGCGCAGCAGCAGGCGACCCTTCCACTTCGGGTCGGCCAGGTCGGCATAGGTGCCGAGATCGGCGGGCTTCACCTTGTCCGTGTTGTAGACGATGGTCCGGGCCCGCAGGGACAGGCCGAACCAGCGGTTCTGGGGATCGCGCAGATGGGCCGGGATGTTCCTTTCCAGGGTCTCGGAGACCACGGGCTGGATCACGCCGGCTTCACCGGCCAGCCAGAGGTTCCCGGCGTCGACGGTGATCAGCATGTCGGCAGGCGTGCGCTCGCCCTCGGCCTTGAGACGTTCGAGGAGGACGGGCTCCTTGTCGGTCACGTACTGGATCTTCACGCCGGTCTTGGCGGTGTACGCATCGAAAAGGGGCTTGATGAGCTGATCGGCGCGGGCCGAGTAGACGACGAGTTCGCTTGCGAAGGCGGGCAGCGCGGAGAGCAGGGCCGCCACGGAGAAGACCAGGGAGAGGATTTTTTTAGTCATGTAAATTCCTGTTCTTGGTTTTAAGGGGTTGTTAGTTGATGTATTTGTCTGAAAAATTTCAAGAAAATATTTTGTCTGTGAATACGGTCACGGCATTTAATTAGTTAACTCTAATCATTGTTGCGCGAGAATTGATCCATGGCGTACCGCTTGAGTCACTTTTTGATCAAAAAGTTAGATGACGTCAACTTTTATTTTGCGGCTTCCGGCGCATCCCGTGGTGAAAGCGCCAACCGCAGAAACTGAAAAGATCCGTCAAGTTGCAGACTTGCCGGATCTTTTGATGTTCTGGTGCCCCCACCATGACTCGAACATGGGCAAATCAGGATTAGGCAGCGCACGGGATATCGGGAAAGGGCCAGACACCGACCGATTATAGCTGATTTTGTGCTGTGTAGACGGAATAGGGTGGCGTTTTGGGTGGCTTTTCAAGTGGCCTTGTCTTTGGAAAATGCCTGGTTCCAGGGCAAAGCTGCGCCTATTCTAAACTGTGATTTTCGATAAGAAAATAATTGCCAACTATGATTACTATAAAAGTATATCAATTTTGAACAGGCAAATTATCAGTATTTGTTGCTTCCTGAGTGCCATCCTGTTCGTTTTTTTCTGTTGACACATCTGCTTTTTGCATCCGCTTTTCATCTTTTTTTTTCTTTTTTGCGTTTTCTCTCTGTCGCTTTTCAAAAGCGTAATTTGGTTTTGCCATACATAATCTCCTTTGCTTTGTAATTAAGATGATTATTGCCAGTCAGGAAGGGGGTGCAAGCATACTTTCAAGGTAGGATGCTGGTATTTGCGAGCTGACAAACTTTTAGAGCAAAAAAAAAGCCCGTAAGAACGGGCTTTCAGTACTATCAGGCGAATTCGATTAATAACGGGGGCGACCGGCAGGGCGGTTCTCACGAGGCTGAGCCTCATTGACCTTCAAGGTGCGTCCCTCGATATCGGCACCATTGAGCTCGCTGATGGCTTTAGTGGCACCTGCGTCGTCCATTTCAACAAACCCAAAGCCACGAGAGCGACCAGTTTCGCGATCTTCGATCACATGCGCGGAAGTAACGTTTCCATAAGGGGTAAACATGTTCTTCAGATCAGCGTCAGAAGTAGACCAAGACAAATTACCAACATAGATGTTCTTAGACAAAGCAATAACTCCAAAATAAAAAGAGGAAAAAAATCGATTCAGATGAAAACAGTTGCACCTGAATAGGATAAAAATAAATATTATTTACCCTCGAATTCAAAAAAAATATACATAATTTCTCATATGTCAAATATAATTTTGAAAATTATTTTTTAAATTTAATTATAAATTTATTTAATATGTAATGTGCTAAGTTATAACATTAAAGTAATATTTAGGTATTATCGCAAAATATCAGATATTCCGAAAGGTATTTTGCAATATGTTGATTGATGCTTGCGTGTGGTTCTGCCATCTCGTTGAAATCAATTGCCTTTCCAAGGTCGGTTCATCATCATTTTAGATCTGAATTTTTGAAGATATTGTCCTGGTTAGTCTGGATGTTAAAAAACAAAAAAGATCCGACTTGTATTTAACTAGTCGGATCTTTTGATGATCTGGTGCCCCCACCATGACTCGAACATGGGCAAACCAGGATTAGGAATCCTGTGCTCTATCCACCTGAGCTATGGGGGCACGTCGTGGAGGCAATTTCTTAGGCGAGGCGTGGGGCAAAATCAAGGGGAAAGTGGGCGGGGCGCGGCTGGCCTGCGCCGACCCGCCACAGGCGGCGGGGCAGGAACGCGTTGAACATCAGTGCGGCATGGTGTATTTTCCCCGTGTTGTCCTGGTACGGGTTCTGAAACGCGGTCAATGCAGGGGCGGTGCGAATGGATAAGGATACGCGGGATGCCATAGGAAACGCCATCTTCGACTACGCCATGGCCGGCGGCAGGTTCGTGTCCCTGACCGAGGACGCCGGGTTCGTGGAGCTGATCAAGAACGTGCTCTTCCGCAGTCTCGGCCTGCCCCGGACCAGCTTCGTCCAGTACACCCGCCTCGACGACCTTTTCGCCCTCCTGCGTCAGGACATACAGGCCAAATACGTCGTCTGCCTGGACCGCAACGCCGCCGAATCGACCCTGGCGCAGATCATGGACACCGTCCAGCGCCTCTGCCCGGCCGTGCGCATCATCGTCCTGACCAAGGAAGTGGACCAGTACACCACGGCCCTGCTCATCGAACAGGGCGCCCACAACATCATCACCAAGCCCATCTCCGTGGCCTCCTTCGCCGAGAAGCTGGCCTTCACCATCGCTCCGCAGGGCCGCCTGAGCAAGCTCATCGACAAGGGCAAGCGTTATCTGGACGCGGGCAGTTGGGGCGAGGCCATGCTCGTGGCCGAGGAAATCCTGAAGCAGAAGCCCGAGAGCGCGGCGGCCTACATGATCAAGGGCGACGCCTACCGCGGCATGGACATGATGGCCCGGGCCGAGGAGATGTACCAGCTCGCGGCCAAGAGCTCCGAGCTCTACCTGGCGCCTCTGAAGCGCCTGGCCATGCTCTACGAGCAGTCCGGGGACCCGGAGAAGCAGCTCCAGTACCTGCGCCGCCTGAACGAGATAAGCCCCCTCGACACGCAGCGCATCCTCAATATCGGCGAACTTGAGATTTCGCGGGGCAACAACTCCCAGGCCGAGGAGATGTTCGAGCAGGTCATGAAGCTGGCCAAGAAGGAGGCCGCCGACATGCTCTCCAACCTGTCGAGCCGCATCGCCACCATCTGCGCCAACCGCGACCCGGACATGGCCATCCGCTACTCCAAGCGCGCCCTTGACCTGCGCGGCGGCGAACTGACGGCCTCGGACATCGCCACGGTCAACATCCTGGGCATCTCGCTTCGCAAGCAGGGCAAGTGGCGGGAGGCCATCGCCGAGTACCGGCGCGTGCTGGCCGTCATCCCCGACAACCCGGGCCTGCTCTACAACATGGCCCTGGCCTACAACGAGGGGCGGGACATCCCCAAGGCCCTGGCCATGATCCGCAAGGCCCTGGAGGTCGACCCCGGCCTGCCCGACTCGGGCAAGAACGTGGCCTACAACATCGGCACCATCTTCGAGAAGGCCGGTCTCTCGGGCGAGCAGTTCTTTAAGAAGGCCTACGAGCAGGACCCCAACGACAAGCTCATGTGGGAGGCCCTCAAGCGCTCCCAGGCCCTGGCCTGACCGAATTTCTTCGGGACCCGTCAGGCCCCGCCCATGGCGGACGGCCGACGGCGCATCCCGATCCACCAACAAGGAGCATCCATGGCAGCACATCCCCTCGCCGGCACGCCCGTGCCGGAAAGCCTGCGCATCAACGTGCCCAGGCTCGTGTCCGACTACTATACCCTCGAACCGGACCCGTCCGCGCCCGACCAGGCCGTGGCCTTCGGCACGTCCGGGCACCGCGGCTGCGCCTTCAAGGCGTCCTTCAACGAGGCGCACATCCTGGCCATCACCCAGGCCGTGTGCGAGTACCGCGCCATGAAAGGCATCGACGGGCCGCTCTTCGTGGGCATGGATTCCCACGCCCTGTCCGAGCCCGCCCAGCGCACGGCCCTGGAGGTCCTGGCCGCGGCCGGC
>DPKT01000004.1 GCA_003542385.1 Desulfomicrobium sp. | reverse complement strand
TGGTGCCCGTAGCGCATGAGCATGCGGATGACCGTGGGCGCGGTGTAGAGGATGGTCACCCCGTAGCGGGCCACGATGTCCCACATGCGGTCGGCCTGGGGGTAGAGAGGGTGGCCTTCGTACATGACCGTGGTCGTGCCGGCGATGAGGGGGCCGTAGACCACGTAGCTGTGCCCCGTGATCCAGCCCATGTCGCCCGTGCACCAGAAGATGTCCGTGGGCTTGATGTCGAAGACCCAGTCCAGGGAGCGGTGCAGGCCGACCATGTACCCGCCGTGGCCGTGGACGATGCCCTTGGGTTCGCCCGTGGTGCCCGAGGTGTGCAGGATGAAGAGCGGGTCGTCGGCCTCCATGATCTCCGTGGCCGCGTCGGAGCGTTCCTGGCGGACCAGGGCGTCGTACCAGATGTCGCGGGCTTCGCTCATCTCGACGTCGAGCTTGGCGCGGTTGACCACGACCACGGTCTCCACGCAGTCGCAGCCGCCCACCAGGGCCTCGTCCACGGTGGCCTTCAGGTTGATGATGCGGCCGTTGCGGTAGAAGCCGTCGGCCGTGACCACCAGCTTGGCCTCGACCTCGGTGACGCGCTGGCGCAGGGCCTTGGCCGAGAAGCCGGCGAAGACCGCGCAGTGCACGGCCCCGATCTTGGCGCAGGCCAGCATGGCCATCATGGTCTGGGGGATGAGCGGCATGTACAGGACCACGCGGTCGCCCTTGGCCACGCCCAGGGAGCGCATGGCGTTGGCCAGCTTGTTCACCTCGCGGTAGAGTTCGTAGTAGGTGTATTTCTTGGTGTCGCCGGCCTCGCCTTCCCAGATGAGGGCGAGCTTGTTCTTGTTGGCCGTCTCGATGTGGCGGTCCAGGGCGTTGTAGACGATGTTGCACTGGGCGCCCTTGAACCAGCGGTAACGCGGGGCGTCGGAGTCGTCGAGGACCTTGTCCCACTTGCGGAACCAGTCCAGCTCCTGGGCCGCGTCCTCCCAGTAGCCGAGATGGTCGGCGCGGGCCGAGGCCTGGGCCGTGGCGAACTCCTGCGGGTTGACGTTGGCCTCGATGACCAGTTGGGGCAGGGGGCGGAAGACGAGCTCCTCGCTGTATGCCATGTCGGATTCTTTCATGGCCTTCTCCTTGCGCGGCAGGCCGCGATTCATGCCGATGCGTCTTTCCATGATGCTCTACTCGATTTGCGTTGCGGGCCAAGCCTGTTCTCGGCTAGCGGCCGTGTGGGGCAGGTGAGCGCCCTAGAGTTGCAATATTTTCTTCAGTTCGCCGATGCGGCGGCGGCTGACGGGCAGCTCGATCTTCTTGCGGCCGGCCGTACGCAGCATGAAATTGCCGCCGGGCATGGACGCGATCTCCGTGACCATGTCCAGGTTGACCAGGTACTTGCGGTGCACGCGGCAGAAGCGGTGGGGCCGCAGGCGCGCCTCCAGGTTCTTCAGGCGGTAGGAGGTCAGGAAACGGTCCTGGGCAGTGTGCACGAAGCTGTAGTCCTCGTAGGCCTCCACGTAGACGATCTGCGTGTAGGGGACGAGGATGTGGCGGCCCTCCTGGTTGACGGGGAGCTTCTCGATCTCGGGCGGCCGCTCGCGGCTCATGTCCCAGGCCTGGCGCAGGGCGTTGACGAAGACCTCTTCCTCGTCCTCGCCCATGGACAGCTGCAGGGTCTCTTCGGGGATCTGCTCGCGCGTGCGCAGGGGCTGCGTCGGCGGGGCGGCCTTCTTGCGCGGCAGCAGGGGCCGCAGGCGCTCGATGGCCCGGGCGAAGCGATTGGCGTTCACGGGCCAGAGCATGTAGTCGGCCGCGCCGAGCTCGAAGGCGGTGAAGGCGTGATCCTCTTCCGTGGCCAGGAAGATGAGCGCCGGAGGGTCGTCGCCCTGGGCCAGGTGCGCGGCCAGCTCCATGCCGCTGACGCCGTGGGGCAGCTCCGTGCCCATGAAGAAGACGTCGTAGGGGATGAACGACAGCATCTCCAGGGCCTCGAAGGAGGTCACCGCTTCCCCGAGCACGGTGATCTCCTTGACAGGATCGAGCATGTCCCGCAATTGGGACCGGACTTGCGGGTCCGGGTGCAGCAGCAGAGCTTTGAGTTTGGGCATGATGCCAGCCTGGTCGCGGGTAATGGGGCAACCGATCATATATCCTTGATTTCCAACGAGCTCAAGTTCCCAGCTTGCGAGGCGCCCCGGCCTCTTCCCCTTTTCCTCAATCCCGGCGGAATTGTTCCCCAACCAGCTGGAACCAGAAGGTTTTTTCGGCCCTGTCCCGAAATTTTCCCAGCTCCGGGGCCGTTGGACAACGCTCGCGAAATCACATATTGAAAAACGTTTATATCCGTAATGAACGGGAGCTTCGACCTCCCCGCAAGGACATATGGCCAAGCAAGAACACATCAGAAATTTCAGCATCATCGCTCACATCGACCACGGCAAGTCCACCCTGGCCGACAGGATCATGGAGAAGACCGGCCTCATCTCGGATCGCCAGAAGAAGGACCAGTACCTGGACCGCATGGAACTGGAGCAGGAGCGCGGCATCACCATCAAGGCCCAGAGCGTGCGCATCCCCTACAAGTCCAAGAGTGGGCGCGAGTACATCCTGAACCTCATCGACACGCCCGGGCACGTGGACTTCTCCTACGAGGTGTCCCGCAGCCTGGCCGCCTGCGACGGCGCGCTGCTGGTGGTCGACGCCACCCAGGGCGTCGAGGCCCAGACCCTGGCCAACGTGTACATGGCCTTGGACAACGACCTCGAGGTCCTGCCGGTCCTGAACAAGATCGACCTCCCGAGCGCCGAGCCCGACCGCGTGGCCGAGGAGATCGAGGAGGTCATCGGCCTCGACTGCACGGATGTCGCCAAGGTCTCAGCCAAGACGGGCCTGGGCGTGGAGGATCTGCTGGAGCGCCTGGTGGAGCGCGTCCCCGCGCCCAAGGGCGACACCGACGCGCCGCTCAAGGCCCTGATCTTCGACTCCTGGTACGATTCCTACCAGGGCGTGGTCGTGCTCTTCCGCGTCATCGACGGCACGATCAGAAACGGCCAGCGCGTGCAGATGTGCGCAACGGGCAAGAAATTCGAAGTGACCAGGCTCGGCGTCTTCTCTCCCGAGGCCATGGACATCAAGGAACTGGGGCCCGGCGAGGTGGGTTTCCTCTGCGCGGCCATCAAGGAACTCAAGGACGCCCAGGTCGGCGACACCGTCACGGACCCGGACCGTCCCACGGATTCGCCCTTCCCCGGCTTCAAGACCATCAAGCCCATGGTCTTCTGCGGGCTCTACCCCGTGGAGCCGGCCGAGTACGACACGCTGAAGTCCTCCCTGGAGAAGCTGCAACTCAACGACGCGGCCCTCCACTACGAGCCCGAGACGTCCCAGGCCCTGGGCTTCGGCTTCCGCTGCGGGTTCCTGGGCCTCTTGCACATGGAGGTCATCCAGGAGCGTCTGGAGCGCGAGTTCCAGGCCAAGCTCATCGCCACAGCCCCTTCGGTCATCTACCGGGTGACCCGCACCGACGGCGAGACCTTCGACATCGACAACCCCAGCAACCTTCCCCCGCAGGAGAAGATCGCCTCCATCGCCGAACCCTTCGTGCGCATGGAGATCCACGTCCCCAACGACTACGTGGGCAACGTGCTGGGGCTGTGCGAGGAGAAGCGCGGCATCCAGAAGGACATGCGCTACATGACCTCCACCCGCGTGGTCATCAGCTACGAGTTGCCCTTCTCGGAGATCGTCTACGACTTCTTCGACCGTTTGAAATCCGTGACCAAGGGCTTCGCGTCGCTTGACTACGAAGTCATCGACTACCGCCAGGCCGACCTGGTCAAGCTCGACGTGCTCATCAACTCCGAGCCCGTTGACGCCATGGCCGTCATCGTGCACCGCTCCAACGCGGCCTACAGGGGCCGGGCCCTGGCCCTGAAGCTCAAGCGCGTCATCCACCGCCAGCTCTTCGAGATCATCATCCAGGCGGCCATCGGCAGCAAGATCATCGCGCGTGAGCGGGTCTCCCCCATGCGCAAGAACGTCACCGCCAAGTGCTACGGCGGCGACATCACCCGCAAGCGCAAGCTTTTGGAAAAACAGAAGGAAGGCAAGAAGCGCATGAAGCGCATGGGCAGCGTGGAAATTCCCCAGGAAGCGTTCCTGGCCGCCCTCCAACCGGACGAATAGTCCAGACAACTCTCCGCCCCGCGCGGATCAGGTATCAGGCAGGCAGATATGAACCCTCGTTGGCAGACAATGCTCAAAGAATATGCCGAAGCGCTCATCGTGGCGCTCATTCTGGCGTTTTTCATCCGTTCCTTCGTGGTCCAGGCCTTCAAGATCCCGTCGGGCTCCATGCTGCAGACCCTGCAGATCGGCGACCACCTGCTGGTCACCAAGTTCGCCTACGGCGTGAAGATCCCCTTCACGAACATCATGGTCATCGAGCGCGAAGGGCCCAAGCACGGGGACGTCATCGTCTTCGATTTCCCCGAGGACCCCTCCAAGGACTTCATCAAGCGCGTCATCGGCCTGCCCGGCGACGTCATCGAGATTCGCGACAAGCAGGTCTTCCGCAACGGCGTGCAGCTGACCGAGCCGTACGTGCAGCATGTCGACTCCGCCAGCTCCGTGCCCAGGCGCGACAATTTCGGGCCCGTCATGGTGCCCGAGAACAAGTACTTCGTCATGGGCGACAACCGCGACGAATCCTACGACTCGCGTTTCTGGGGGTTCGTGGAGCGAAACACCATCGCCGGCAAGGCCCTCATCCTGTACTGGTCATGGGCGAGTCTCACGGACATACGCTGGGAACGCATCGGGCAGATGGTGGAGTAAGATCATGATCGCCAAGGTCTCCACCGCCGCGCTCCTGGGAATCGACGGATTCACCATGGAACTGGAGGTGGACCTTGCGCGTTCGGGCATGCCGGCCTTCATCATGGTCGGCCTGGCCGAGGGGGCGGTGCGCGAAGCCAAGGAACGGGTCTTCTCGGCCCTCAAGAACACCGGCTTCAAGCTGCCGCCGAGCCGCATCACCGTGAACATCGCGCCGGCCGACATCCGCAAGGAGGGTTCGGCCTACGACCTCCCCCTGGCCCTGGGCCTTCTGGCCGGGGCCGAGGTCATTCCGCAGGAAAAGCTCTCCGGTCTGTATCTGGCCGGGGAGCTTTCTCTTTCCGGGGAGCTGAAGCCCGTTTCCGGCGCCCTGCCCCTGGCCCTGCGCGCCCGCGAGG